>CAIZKT010000175.1:0-8016 GCA_903933565.1 uncultured Victivallales bacterium
CATGGTCCGCCCCTTCAGGGCTCAAACCTCGGGGAGGACAGGGACCCAGGGCGTTGCCCTGGGCGCCCGAAACGCCCCCTTGGGGCTGAATACCTCGGCCCATCCTTATTGCACAGGTTGGTAAAAACGCTGCCCGGCTGAAACCTTTGCGCGCGCCGCCTGCTTCATAGTGTGAAGGACCGCAACGGAGGCGCACACGATGCACGGGGCTGACGACGACGCGCTGATGGTAAGGGTGGCAGCTGGCTGCCCCGACGCCCTCGCCGTCCTCTTCGCCCGTTACCAACGGCTCGTGTTCAACTACGCCCGCCTGGTGCTTCTGGACTCCCACGCCGCCGAAGACGTCCTCCAGGATACCTTCCTCGCCGTGGCCGCCGAGGTCGGCTATCGCCCTCAGGGGCACTTCCGGGCCTGGCTCATGGCTGTCTGCCGGCACCGCTGCCTGGCTGTCCTGGAGCGGTCGCGCACGCGCTCCCGGCTTATCGAGGAGAGCGGCTTCCGCGTCTTCCAGCAGGAAAGGGCCTTTCCCTCGCCCGCCGAGGGCTACGCCCGCCGTGAACGCTTGTCCGAAGCCTTGCTCGCCCTGGAGCGCCTCCCGCCGGATCAACGTGAAGCTATCGCGCTGTATGGCCTCGACTGCCTGACCTATGCGGAGATCGCCGAGCTCCTGCAGAAGCCGGTCAATACCGTCAAGACGCTTATCCACCGAGCCCGCCTGCACCTGGCGGACGCCCTGCGCCATGAACCGGAGACCTGCCATGACCTGCACCGTTGACCCAGAACGGCTCGTCGCCTGGCTCGACGGCGACCTGCACCACGCCGCGGCCGCCCGGCTCGCGGCCCACGTCGAAACCTGCCCGACCTGCAGCGACCAGATGGCGCGCCTGGCGCACCAGGCGCACGTCCTCCGGTCCGAGCTCGACCGTGAGGTGCCCGCGGCGGTCCTGGCGCGCCTGCGCTCCGTCCTGCCTGCGGCCGACCCAACCGCGCCCGGGCCTGACCTGATGACCCTGGACGAGGTGGCCCGCTATCTCAGGATCACCTTGGACGACCTCGACCAGATCGCCTCCGATTTGCCGGCCTTCGAGGTCGCGGGCCAGATCCGGGTCCGCCGCGCCGAACTGCGGCAATGGATCGCCCGGCGCGAACAGGACTATGCCGCCCAGCGCCTGCTTGAAGAAACCACCCGCGGCCTCCGCCGGCAGGCCGGCTGAGAGCGCCCGGTGGAAGCGTGGAACCACACCCAACCAGGAGGTAGACCCATGAATGCCAACGACACCCTGGCCCAAGTCGCCGGCGACCTCATCCGCCGAGCCTTCGTCGCCCGCGCCAGCGACATCCACCTCGAACCCGGCGAGAACGCGCCCAGGGCACGCCTGCGTATCGACGGGGTGCTCCAACCTCTGGCCGACGTCCCCGCCGACCAGGTGCCGGGCATTATCGAGCGCTTCAAGGCGATGGCGGGCATGAATACAGCCGTCACCGACCAACCCCAGGATGGCCGCCTCTGGCTGGAGATCGAGGGCAAGCAACTCGACCTCAGGGTCAGCAGTGTGCCCACCGTCAATGGCGAACGCGTCACCGCGCGTCTGATGGACCTCTCCGCCGTCCGTCACCGGCTGGCCGACCTCGAGATGAGCGCGGACTGCCTGGCCCGCCTCGGCGACCTGCTCAAGCGCCCCAATGGCATTATCCTCTCGACCGGCCCCACCGGTTCCGGCAAGACCACAACCCTCTACGCCATGCTCTCGGAACTGGACTGCGAGCACAACAATGTGTTCTCGATCGAAGACCCGGTGGAGTACCTCCTGCCCGGCGTCTCGCAGATCGCCGTCCGGACGTCGCGGGGGGTTACCTTTACCACCGCCGCTCGCGCCGTCCTGCGGCAGGACCCGGATGTGGTCATGATCGGCGAGGTCCGCGATGTCGAGACCGTCAACATCGCCGTACAGATCGCCCTCACCGGTCACCTGGTGCTGACCGTGCTGCACGCCGCCACCGCGCCCGGTGGGCTCAAGCGCCTCATGGACATGGGATTGGATCCTTTTCTGGTGAACCAGGCCGTGATCGGCGTCCTCTCCCAACGGCTGGTGCGCAAGCTCTGCAAAGCCTGCAAACGCCCGTCGCCGCCCAATCTGGCTCTGCTGCCAGGGGAGGTAGCGACTCGGATTGGCGCCGACCTCGACGGCTTCTGCGAACCGGTCGGCTGCGAGGCCTGCCGCGGCACCGGTTTCCGGGGTCGTACCGCGATCCACGAACTGCTCATCCCCGACGATGCGGTCCGGGCCGCGGTGTTGAGTGGCGGCATCGAGGCCATCCGCCAAGCGGCCCGCCTGGGCGGCATGCGCACCCTGCTCGAAGATGGCCTGGCCAAGGCCGCCCACGGCATCACCTCCATCAACGAGGTGCTCCGCGTCTCCCTGACCTCGCCGCACGAGTGAGGCGCTCCCGCAGCCCTGGTCGACCGGCCCCCAGCCGCTGCCGGATGGCGTTTGCGGCGCTATGTTGCCGACCGCGTCGACGAGCCGGGTCTGCACCCCGGGCCGAATCTGCCACAGACGGGCGCCAACTGGGAGTGCGACGGCCCTGCGTCAGGCGGTCTCCATCATCGCTACGGCAGTACTTGCCAGTCTGCCCCTGCTGTCCGCCACGGCTGGGTCTGTCACCTTTACGCCGTCCGCCATTGCCAGCCCGGGGCAAAGTCAGGCGTGGGTTGACCTGAACGGCGACGGGCGGCTGGATCTGTGCGTGCTGCAGAAGCGGGAACTGCGCTTGCACTGGCAGGATCAGAAGACGGGCTTCGCCTCCGAGCCAGACCGCACCTGGACCCTGCCCAGCCAGGCGCCCAGTGTGCTCTGGAGCGCCATCCTGAGAGACGCGGAACCCGCCCGCCTGCTGGTCATGACCGCCACCGACGTCGCCGAACTGGTGCTGCCCGACGGCGCCGGCCCCATCAGCGTCCGACCGCTACTCGCGGCGCGCACCATCCTCCCGGAGGCCGGCGCCGGCGAGCCGAGCTTCTTTCCTTTCGCGTTGGCCGGCCCTCCGGGAACTCCTGCCGTCCTGGTCATTCCCGAACCCGATGCGGTCTCAGTGTGGGCGCCCGACGCAGTTGGAGCCTACGCGTCGGCTGGTCGGCTGGCAGTGGACCTGCCGCGCGAACTCACGGGACCGGATGCCCGTGCCGTGTATCACCAGCGTACGACCTACAGCGTCGAGATCGCCGACCTCAATCGCGACGGCCTCGATGATGTCCTCATCTCGGGCCGCGCCGCGGACGGCCAAACGCGCTTCAGCGGCTTCCTGCAACGGCGGGCGGCCCCGCGCCTGGCGGCGCTACCGGATCTCTCCTTCGCGCTGCCGCTGGGTGACCTCGAGTGCATTCAGTTCGTGCCGCGTTCCCCGGGCATGTTGCCCCTGGTCATCCGGGCGCACAATCCCCAGGAACCCTGGATTCTGCCGGGAACATTCTCCCCCAAGGTCCTGGTCAGGCTGTATGATCTCGACCCGCAGACGGGCGGCCTCAGGCCCGAGCCGGTGGCGGTCTTCCGCAAGAGCGACTGGTCGCCCTGGACTGCCGTTGCCGACCTCGACGGCGACGGCGAACCGGATCTGCTCCTGGGGTACCTGCGCTTTCGGGGCCGTGACGACATTGTGAACCTGCTCAAGACCTGCTCCATGATGCTCAGCCTGCGCACGCATCGGCACACCGCCGCGGGCTACGCCAGCGAGCCGGACGCCGAGCGCGAGGTGAGTCTGTCGGTGGAACGCGTGCAGGTCCAGTTCGGGTTTGACAAGATGACCAGCCTGGTGCGCCGCTATCTCAACGTGGACGGAGATTTCGACGGTGACGGGACTCGCGATCTGCTGCTGCGGCACTCCGACGATGAGATTTCCATCTATACCTATGACCGCAAACGGGGAGACTTCAGCAGCCGCCCGACGCACCGCTTCCAGGTGGAGAAGGTCGCGGAACTGCTGGTGCGTGACCTCAATGGTGACGGGATTTCGGATGTGGTCGTGCCCTGCGGTGGCCGCCCGCTGCGGGTCTTCCTGAGCCGTAAAGGAGACGCCCCATGAGCCCCGCTCTGGCCCGGCTGCGGCTCCTGCTCCTCTGCCCCGCGCTGCTGTGCCTCGCCGCGGCGGCGGAGGACGTCGCGTCCTACCGCCGCCAGGAGCTAACGCTGCCCGAAGCGTTCTGCCAGACCCCGGAGCGGACCGTGTCGCTGGGGGATGCCGACGGGGACGGCCTGGTGGATCTCCTGATCGCGGCCGGCGACAACCAAGTCTGTCTCGTCCTCCAAAGCTCTGCCTCGGGCTTTGCGGCGGCGCCTGCCCTCATCTACCGACTTCCCGAGGACACGCTCTGGTACGCTTTTGCCGCCCTCGACCAGCCGCGCTTCAGCCTGGTGTACTGCGGTCGCAACGGGCTCTGGCGTTGCGCGGTTCGAGACCAACATTGGGCCGAACCGGAGCCGCTGGCGCCGGGGTCAGGGTGGCCTGCCGGACGGATCGGGCGCGCCAGCCGCTTGGCTGCCGAGTCACTGCCGTGGCTCCCGCCGAATCAGCTCCCGGTTCTGGATGGGACCAGCCTGCGGTTCTTGCCGGGCGGCGCTGACCGCCCCGGGCTGCCGCTGGCCACGACAGCCCGGCTGGCGGTAGCGGTCCGGGCGGCGCCCTGGGGCGTGGCGGGTGGCTGGGGACCCTATGCCTTGGGCGTCGAGCAAGAGGCCGTGCCGCCCGCGCCCGCCGCCTCTTCTCCCCTCGAACCCGCGTTTCTGGCCGTGCAACTGGAACGCTTCAAAGAGTCGCAGGGCACCACCTTCTACTCGTACCATGACCTCGGCGGCGACCCGGCGCCAGACCTCATCATCTACAGTTACCGCTGGGGCATCGACCCCAAGACCACACTCATCGTGTTCTTCCGGCAAGCCGATGGCGCCTTCCGCAATGAGCCCGATCAGGTCCTGCGCCTACGTGGCATCCCGGCGGAATGGAATCACTCCACCGCGGTCGGCTTTGCCTCACCCTTCCGTGACGTCAATGGCGACGGTCTCGCCGACCTGCTGCTCATTGAGGTCGATACCCCAGCGCTGACGGCGCAGAGCGCGGTTACCGCCTTCATCGATGAGGCCGTCCGCTGGCGACTCACCCTCCGACTCGCTCGCCCGGACCGCTCGCTGCCGCAGCGGGCCGACCGGGAACTGGGCTTCTCGGGACTGCCACCGTTCTTCGACGAGGATGGCCGCCTGGTCAGTCTCGATGGCGATTTCAATGGGGACGGCCGCCCCGATCTGCGGTTCCGCCGCGGAGTCACGACGATTGAGGTCAGGCTCAGCCAGGACTCGCCCCGCCTCTTCGCCGAGGCGCCAACGCTCAGCTTCGAGGTGCCTTACCAGGGCGCCAAACGGGTCGCTGACCTGAACGCCGACGGCCGGGCCGACCTGCTGTTGACCGACCGTAAGACCGGGGCGGTGACGGTGTACCTATCGCCGGCGACGGGAAGGAGAATCGCCCCATGAGCACGGCCGTCGCTCTGGAACTCGAACACCTGAGCAAACGTTTCGGCAAGACGCAGGCGGTCGAGGACCTGTCGCTACGGGTCAATCCCGGCGAAATGGTGGGCTTCCTGGGGCCGAACGGGGCCGGCAAGAGCACCACCCTGTACATGATCACGGGCCTGGTGCGCCCCACCTCGGGAAGCCTGGCCATCTTCGGGCATGACCTCCGCCGGGACTTCGTCCGCGCCATGAGTCAGGTCGGCGCCATGGTCGAGACCCCGGCCTTCCACGGCAGCCTGTCGGCCCGTACCAACCTCGAGATGATCGCCCGGGTTCGGGGCGTAAAAGATCCTCGGCTGATCGAGGCGGTCCTGCGCCAAGTCGGGCTGAACCAGCGCCAACGGGACCCGGTCGGAACCTATTCGCAGGGCATGAAGCAACGCCTGGGACTCGCCTCGGCTCTGCTGGGCAGCCCGGCGCTGCTCCTGCTCGACGAACCGACCAACGGCTTGGACCCGGAGGCCATGCACGATGTCCTGCACCTGATCCGTACCCAGGTCCGAGAAAACGGCCTGGCTGTACTCATCTCCAGCCACCTGCTCGCCGAAGTCGAGGAGTTCTGCGACCGCGTCCTCATCATGAACCGCGGCAGGTTGATCCAGGAGGGGAACGTGCGCGACCTGCTGGCACCGCACGAGGATCATCTGCTGGTGACCTTTGCGGCGGACCCGCCGCCCGCCCTTGACCTGGCCGCGCTGGAGGGGGTTGTCGGCGTCGAGGTGAGCCACGGGGTCTACGACATCCGGCTGCAGGGACGCGACGGCGCCTGGCTCGCCCAGACCCTCGTCAACCGCGGCTGCCGGATCGCTTCGCTGCTGCCGCGCCGACGCACACTCCGGGAGTTCTTCCTCTCCTCCACGGGAGATGACGACCGATGAGACGAATCCTGCGCCTGCTCCGTAACGAGGTCATCAAGGCTGGCAATGGCAAACTGGCCTGCATCGGCGTGGCGGTCTGCTGCCTTATCTGCCTGATCCTCTTTGCCACCCTTCGTACGCAGGAAGTGGGCGCCCTCAACGGCTGGATCTTCACCCAGATGGTCATGCTCTCCCTCTTCACGGAGATGGGCATGATCTTCGCCGCGCTGTTCGCGGCGCAGCTCTTCGCCGAAGAAACCGGCTCTGGCACGATCCGCCTGGGCCTTTGCGCTCCCGTGCGCCGCTATGAGTACTTCCTTGCCAAGGTGATCGCCGCTCACCTCTACATGGCCGCCCTGACCCTCATCGTGCTGGCTACTGCCATGTCCTTGGGAGCGCTGCGGCATGACTTCGGCCCCATTCGGGACAGCCTGGGCGTCATCTATACCAGCGCTCAGGCCAGCCGCTGCCTGGTGTTGGCCGTGGTCCTCGGTTGGTTGCCGCTCGGCGCCGTCGTCATGTTTGCCCTGCTGATCTCGGTCAGCGCCACCCGTGCCGCCGTCGCCATGGGAACCACCCTCGGCGCCATCATCCTGATCGAAACGCTGAAACACCTGATCGGCATCGGCCCCTGGCTATTCACCAACTACCTGGCCTTCCCCTGGGTCATCTTCCACGAAATGGCCCAGGGCGTCGACTACCGCTGGTTTCCCGGTCTGTGGAAAATGCTCACGGTCTGCGGCAGTACCTGGGTGCTCACCTTCGCCGTCGCCCTCTGGCGCTTCTGCCGACGCGACCTGAACCTCTGAGAACGTTACGGCTGTGCTGGCCCGCGCCCCGCAGGGTCAAAACCAGCTGATTGTCGGCCCACCAGTCGCTCCCAGAACTGCCGCGGACTCAGAACCTGCATCTCTCCCACGCGGTGCAGAGCCTGCACTGCCTTGTCCCCCGTTACGAACCCCTCGGCGCCACCCGCGATGGCCCCCGCCAGAATCACCAAGTCGTCCTTGTCCCCAAGCGTGACCTCCGGCAGGGTTCCTCCCGCGGCGAGGGTCGTGTCCTGCTGTAGTAAGCAAAGCACGTCCTCGACGATCTCGGGACCGGCACCGAACTCCAGCGCCAAGACGCGCGCCAGTTCGTCCAGCAATGGACGGGAGGCGACGAGGTGGTGCGAGAGCAGCACCTCACGGAAGAGATCAGCACAGAGCCCCAGCGTAGCCGTGGCGCTGGCGAGCCGGTTGGTGTCCGGGAAGACCCTCATGAGATCTGGGAGAAGACGCCTTCGTCAGCAGGTCGTTCAAATCGCTATCCAGTCGAATTGTCAGAGTTGCAGTCTTCATGTCAGACGATGTAAGACAGCGCGCGTCGTCTGGTCAACCGGGCCAACGTCAAGGCGGGCGCAGGTCAGTTCCGTAGGGGGTGCTGGGGGACGGTCGGTCCGACCGCTGCTCCACGCCTGGCGCCGATCTGGCGCGAGGCGGATTGGAGATGCCGTGCCTGACCGTCTCTTCCGCCCGCAGGGCGTGGAGGTCGGCGGGCCGTCATGCCTGAGGGCAGGACTTCCGCCGTCTCTGGTCGGGGCTGCCGGGGGACGGTCG
>CAIZKT010000176.1:0-34141 GCA_903933565.1 uncultured Victivallales bacterium
TCGAGGGTGAGGGCACCCTGCGCGCCAACCTCGACGAGCGCGTCATCCAAGCCAACCTTCCCGCCGTGACTCAGGCCCTGCGCCGGGTGGACTTCCCCGCGCCCGTGACCCTCCAGGTCAGCCTGCCACGCTCGCCGCCTGACTGGCGCCGGTGGCGCGGCAGCGTTACCCTCGCCACCGATAGTGTGCGGGTCTGGGACCGCACTCTTACTCCAGTCAAGCTCGTGGCCCATCTGGACGCGGGCGTGATCGACCTTGAGACGCTGACGGCGGGCTGTCCCGAGGCGCCCGCGGATGTCCTGGCGGTAACCGCGACGCTGGACCTGGCCCAGGCCATCGACTCCGGCACCTGGCAGGTCCTGGCCGAAGTCCGCGGCAAGGCGATCCTGGAGCCTGCCATCGCCGGCTCGCGCACCCCGCCGGCCACGGCCTGGCAAGAAGCCGTCGTCCTGCGTGGCATGGCACTGTTCACGCCGGCCACCGGCAGCCTTGATGTCGCGGCTGAGGGTACGGCCTATCCCGATCGCTGGTATGCCACCTTCGTGCCCCGTATCGGCCTTCCCGCCAGTCACATCGCCCGCGATATCCGCAGCGCCCTGGGCGCCCCGGCCTGCATCATGCTGACCGCGACGCGCCCGGACCGAAGTCGGCCGCCCCGGCTCAGCGCCTCTGTCAGCGCCGCGGGCGCGCGCTACGCCGACCTCGAATTCCGTACGGTCCAAGGCGATCTTGAGGTCAGCCGTGACATGATCGAGTTCACCGGCCTGAGTGCGACCACGACGGCCGGCGATGACCTTACCGTCGACCAGTTGCGCATCGACTTCGAACCCCTTGCCGTGACGATCTGCAACGCCCGCGTGATCGGCAATCCGGAACTGGCGCAGACGTTCATCGACGACCGCGAGGGCAAAGCCATCTACCGCTCGGTGTGGCGGGACTTCCGCTGGACGCCTGGCCACCCGGCCACCATCGACCTGCACCAGTTGGTCTATCAGCAGGGCGCGGGCAGGCAGGCCTGGACCCTGACCCTCGATGCCGACCTCCGCGCCGCGCAGGCCAGCTACCGCGACCTACCGGTGCAGCGCCTCGCTGCCAAGGTCCTGCTGGATCTCCCCGACAGCGTCGTGGTGCGTGACGCGCGGGTCGAGACGGACGCCGCGACGGTCGAGGGTGACGTCACCATCCTTACCGGGAAGAATCCCACCTGCTCCTTCAAGGTGCGCCAGGTACAGGGCGGCCAGGATCCCCGGCGCATCCTGCGCCTGCTCAACCCCGAATGGGACGCCGCCTTGAGCCTGCTGAGCTTCTCTCCCGAGTCCGCGGTCGACTGCGGTGGCTCATTCCACCTGAGCGGTGAACCCATGCTGCAGCTCAGCGGCACCTTGAGCACACCCTATTGTATCTTCCGCGGCCTGCGCGTGGACGAGCCCCGGGTGCAGTGGCGTCTAAGGCAGTCAGCCGTGCATTGGAACCTGACCTCGGGTCGGCTCTTCGGCGGCCCCATTGCCCTCACCGGAGTGTACGATGTCGAAGACGGCAGCGGAACCGTAGCCTTCCGCGGCGATGCGATGGTGCTGAAGGACGTGGCGGCGCAGTTTGGCCTGTCGGGCATGGACCTGGCTCAGGAGGGCGCCATCTCGGCCCATTGCCGCTTGCAGATCCTGCGGGGCTGGGCCGGTCGTGATCTGCAGGTCTACGGCGATGGGAACCTCTCCATCACCCAGGCCGATCTCTGGCGGGTGCCCCTGTTCAACACCTTGGGCCGCCTGCTTGACGTCTCGTTCCTCAACCGCATCACCGGCGGCAAGACCACCGGACTGGGCCGCATCACTCGCCTCGATGCCGAACTGGGGCTCAACGGCGATCGCATGATCGTGCGCTCACTCACCACCGACGGGACCATCGTGTCGCTGCGCGGCAATGGCGAGTACTGCTGGGAGACGGACCGCATCAACCTTGCGGTCAGCGGCGAAACCCTCGACCGGGCGGGACTGGTCGGCTGGATCTTCAAGCCCTTGTCCTGGGCCTTCTTCAACGCGGAGTTGACCGGTACCTCCAAGGACAACAAGTGGCGCCTCTCAACGGTTCTGAGCAAGGTCCTGCCGGGCAGTTCAGGAGGCAATTCCGGCGATGCTCTCGAGCCGCTTCCCGAGCCTTGACCCCTTGCTTTTTGGCGGCGCGACCGGCGCCGCCGCCGTGTAATCACCGGCGCCTCGTGCTAGAGTAAGGGGTTTCGTCAAGTCTGCGCTGGGCAGAAGAGATACCTCCCCATGGGCATGATCAGGAAACTCAGAAGCTTCTTTTCGAACGACATTGGCATCGATCTGGGCACCGCGAACACGCTGGTGTTTGTGCGCGACCAGGGAATCGTGCTCAATGAGCCGTCCGTGGTGGCCGTGCTGGCCGATACCAACAAGGTCCTGGCTGTCGGCGAGGAAGCCAAGCGCATGCTGGGCCGCACGCCGGGCAATATCCGCGCCATCCGGCCCATGAAGGACGGCGTCATCGCGGATTTCGACATCACCGAGGAGATGCTGCGCTACTTCATCCACAAGGTCAGCGGTCGGCGGAAGATCATGCGGCCACGCGTGCTGGTCGCCGTGCCGACGGGCATCACCGAGGTTGAGACCCGCGCCGTGAAGGAGAGCGCTCTGCGGGCCGGGGCGCGCGAGGTCTTTCTGGTCGAGGAACCGATGGCCGCGGCCATCGGCGTCGGCATCCCCGTGCAGGAACCCTCCGGCAACATGATCGTCGATATCGGGGGCGGAACCACCGAGGTCGCGGTCATCTCCCTGGCTGGCATCGTCGAATGGCGTAGCCTCAAGAACGGCGGCGATGCCATGGATGAGGCCATCGTGCAGTACCTGAAACGCCAGTACAGCCTCCTCATCGGCGAGCGCACCGCCGAGCAGGTTAAGATCGAGATCGGCAGCGCTTACCAGCTCGAAAACGCCCTGACCATGGACGTCAAGGGCCGCGACCTGATGGGCGGTCTGCCGAAGACCGTCACCATCAGCTCCGAAGAGATCCGCGAAGCCCTGGGCGAACCGGTTGGCCGCATCGTCGAGGCGGTCCGCGTCAGTCTCGAACGCTGTCCGCCGGAACTCTCCGCCGACCTCATCGACCACGGCATCGTGCTGGCTGGAGGCGGCGCCCTGCTGCGCGGCCTGGATCGCATGATCCAAGTGGAAACCGGGCTGTCGGTCACGGTCGCCAAAGACCCCCTCCTGGCGGTGGCCAAAGGCACGGGCATCGTCCTCGAAGAGATGGACAGCCTGTCTCGCGCCATCCACTCTTCCGCCAAACGCTCGAAGAAGTGGTGAGGGGCGCTGGCCTTCCCGGCCTGCATCACACCCGCCCCCTGATGAACCAGAAGGCCGGCGGGGTCTAGGCTGCAGCTATTCCGGACTGCGGTGCTGCCCCACGTCTGGACCAGGACACGCCGGAGACGAGCCCGATGCAAAGCCCCTCGCTGCCCGCGTCGTTTGCCCCTGGCCGCGGCGCGAAACTCCGACAGGCCGTTGCCGCGGCCAAGCGTTTATTTGGCGACGACCTGTGGGACCAGGACGTGGCCCTGCTGTCGGGCTCCAAGCGTGTGCGCGTCTCCATCTGCCGGATCGCGGTCATGGTCGGACGCGGCTTCGTGGCCCACAACTGCGGCCTGCAGGCCTCGGCCCTGACCTACATTACGCTGATGAGCATGATTCCCGTGCTGGCGCTGATGTTCTCCTTCTCCAAGGGCATCGGCATGCAGAACCGCCTCATCGAACTGATCGGCTTACAGAAGAGCGAGATCGTGGAGAGGGTGCGTGGCCACGAGCAGAAACGGGTCGAGTTTGACGTGGCCCCCCCGGGCTCCCCGGAGGCCAGCAGCGCGGGCAACGGGCAGTTCGCCCTCAGCAGCCTGCCCGAACCGCTGCAGAAAGTGGTCACCACCGTCTTCTCCTACGTCGAGAATACGAGCTTCGGCGCCCTGGGCCTGGTGGGATCTCTGCTGTTGCTCTGGGGGGCAGTGCAGGCCATGCATAAGCTGGAGCAGACCTTCAATCATATCTGGGGGGTGCGCACGCCGAGGCCCCTGTTCCGGCGTTTCACCGAGTACTTCTTCGTGCTGGCCCTGGTGCCGGTGCTACTCGTGGTGGTCACCAGCGCCAATGCGGCCCTGTCGGCGCCGGCGGTGATCAGCCGTATTCATCTCTGGTTCGGGCCCTTGGCCGAACTCTACACCGGCATCCTGCGGCTCTTCGGCGTGACCGTGATCGTGGGCGCTTTTGCCTTCCTGTACCGGTTCATGCCCAATACCGACGTCAAGCCCGTTCCCGCACTGCTGGGTGGGCTGGTGGGCGGCGCGTTGTGGTATGCCACGCAGTGGGCCTACATCACCTTCCAAATCGGGGTCACCAACTACAACGCCATCTACGGCACCTTTGCCGCGGTGCCTTTCTTCCTTGCCTGGCTCTACACGAACTGGACCATTGTCCTGTTCGGGGCCGAAGTCAGCTTCGCGGTACAGAATTACCGCACCACCATCCTCGAAGGCTCGGCGGCGGCCTCGACGCCGGCAGCGAGGGTGCTGCTGGGGATCGTGCTGACCTATGAGTCCTGCAAGGCCTTCCTGGCCTGCGAGCGCGGCTGGCGTCCGGCGGAGTTTGCCCGGGTCCATGCCCTGCCCATGCGCCTGGTGGCCAGCGTCGCTACCACGCTGGTGACCGCGGGCATCCTGGTCCCCGTCGATCTCGGTGGCGAGCGCGAGCGCTGCTATGTCCCAGGCAAACCGCCGGAACAACTGACCCTGGCCGACGTGGAAGCGGCCGTGCGCGCCAACCACAAGCCCTGCACTGATCAACTTCTCCGCCTCGTGCCCGAGCGCGTTGCCGCCACCCTGCAGAAGCCCTACAACGCCTTCTTTGGCCACTTGTCAACGGTGACCTTCCGCGCCCTGGTCGAGAGGGAGAACGAGGCGTGACGGCAGCAGAGGGGACAGACCGTGAAGCACTGCACCGAACTGGACTTTGGGCCCTACGGCGGGGCGGAATTGTTCTTTGCGGACATCGATGGCGATGGGCAGATCGAGATTCTCGCCTATCAGGGCCCCGGCGTATTCGGCGCCACGCCGTACCGGTCCTGGCCTCAGGTGGCGCCAGTGCTACCGCGCTCCACCTGTCTTTCGGCGTTTCGCCGCGACGGCACCCGCCTCTGGAGCTTCGGCGAGCCCAACCCCACGGATAGACCCTACGCGGCGCATGCCTTTGAAGCCTGCGTCAGCGTCGGCGACATCGACGGGGATGGCACGCCGACCGTGGCCCTGGCTGACGGTTCCCGGCTGCTGCTTCTCGACGGTCCCAGCGGCGCCCTGCGGACGGCGGCATCTCTGGCGGCAGACAACCTCTACATCGTCGGCATGCTGGGACAACCCAGCGCGCCAGGCGAGGCTGTGCTTGCCGCCAAGAACGGCGAGGGCGGCAGCGGGCCCTGGCGCTACGGCGAGCCGGTGCTTGGCTTCGACCGGGACCTGCGTCCAGTCTGGGGACCTGTCGCCATCCCCGGCGGGGGCCACTACATCCTCGGTGTCGACCTTGACCGCCGCGGTCGCCACGACTTCCTCATTGGTTACTGTCGCGTCACTCCCGCCGGACAGTGGACCTGCCTGGTGGAGGGCCTCGATCCCGCCCGCGTCGATGCGGCCACGGCCCACGTCGACTACACCGAGGTCCTGCCCATCGGCCGAACCCAGTGCCTGGTGGGCTTTGCCGGTTCCGATAAAGCCTACCTGGTGGGTCCCCGCCGACGCACGCGCTTCGTGCGTCCCGACACCCACGTGCAAGGCTGCGCGGTGGGGCGATTCCGTCCCGACAGCCGTTTCCAGATGATGATCTACAACGACGATGGGCCGCTGCTGCTGGTTGATGCCGCCGGGCGGGAACTCTGGCGTTTGCCCACCACGCCTCTCGAACAGTGGCCGCTGGGACAACCCGAGTGCTGCCGCGGCCGCGTCTTCCACCGCAACCGGCCCATCGTGCGCTGGCCGGGTCGGCCGGACCGCGTCGTCTTCTCCGACGGAGGTTGGCCTTGGGTAATCGACGGCGACGGCCTGGTCACCCGCTGTTTCGACCCGCCGGAAACCGCGCGCCAGCCCGAGCAGACTCTGCCGGAACAGGCGCGGGCAGACGATATGGGCTTCGGCTTCGCCACCCAGATCGTGGATTGGACCGGCGACGGCACCCCGCACGCCGTCATCTACGACCGTCGCCGACTCTGGGTCTTCCCGCCTCCGGAAACGACTCAGGCCCGCTCCCGGAAGGTGCTCCGGACTCGGGCCTGAGCCTCACGGGACCAGCGCACCCCGCGGCGCCAGCCGCAGGCGCCAGACGCCGACCAGGGCCTCGACGGCGATGCCAAAGCGCATCTTGGAGACGCCCACCCGACGGTCGGGGAAGTGGATCGGCACCTCGCGCACGGCGGCCCCCAGCAGCCGGGCCCGGTACAGCATCTCGATCTGGAAACCAAACTGCCGCAGATACAGCGGCCTCTCGACCCCACGCGCCAACAGCGCCGCCCGCCAGCAGCGGAAGCCTCCCGTGGCATCGCGTACACCCAAACCCAAGATCAGTGCCGCATAGCGCGAGCCGACCAGGCTGGTGAGGCGCCGCGGCCACGGCCAGCCTTCGGTGGACCCACCCGCGGCATAGCGCGAGCCCAACACCAGGTCCGCCCCGGAACGCAGCGCGCCAAGCAATGCGGGCAGGTGCTCGGGACGATGGGAGAAGTCGGCATCCATCTGAATCACGGCGCGGGCCCCGGCGGCCAGCGCCTGGCGGAAGCCGTCGATGTAGGCCGGGCCCAGACCCTCGCGCCGCGCCCGAACCAGCAGGTCAACACCCGCATCGGCGAGACGGTGGACGCGCACCGCCTCGGCAGTGCCGTCCGGGCTCTGGTCGTCGACCACCAGCAGGCGCGCTTCCGGCAACGCCGCGCGTACCGCCTTTAGCAGGGGGATGATCGTGTCGCGCTCGTTGAAGGTGGGGACGACCACGGTCACCCCGCCACCCGTCGGCGACACCCCGCCGTCGTCCAGCCCGGCGTCCGCCGGGTTCGCTGGCCTCTGGGGTTGCAGCGCTGCCATGGGGGTTCCCTTCACAAACCTCGACCCGCCGCACCCAGGGCGTCGGCCATCAGGGCATGCAGGTCGCCCAGATGTTCTACGCTCAGGTCAGGCCGCACCTCCAGCCCGACGCCATACACGCCGTCTTCCTGCGGATTCGCCACCTTACAGCTCAGCGCCCCGGCATTGGCGGCCAGCAGGATGTCCGTCTGCAGACGATCGCCGATCATCAGGATTTGGCCGGACTGAAGGCCATGCCGGGTAGCGATGGGCCACAACATTTCGGGATTGGGCTTGCCCAGCACCTTGTCCGGCGACCGCAGCGTCGCCGCGGTCAGGCAGGCGCAGATCGAGCCGCAGTCCACCAGCAGCGTCTCTTCGTCGGTTGGACAGATGACGTCGGGGTGGGTCGCGATGAAGGGCCTGCCGCGCCGGATCCAGTACCCCGCCCGGCACAGCCGCTCGTAGCTCAGGCCCGTGTCGAACCCGACCACCACCACCTCGGGGTTATCGTCGACGTCCGTGAAGCCTGCCTCAGCCATCTCGGCACGCAGACTCGGGGTGCCCAGAATGAAGAGCCGTTTCTGCCCAGCGTACTCCTGGCGCAGGTAGTCCACCGTGTTCCAGGTCGAGGTGTACATCTGCGCCGGCTCGATCTGAATGCCCAGGTCGGCCAGCTTGTCGAGATAGACCTGCCGACTCTTGGATGAGTTGTTGGTCAGGAAGGTGAAGCCGATCCCATGCGCCCTGAGGAAATCAAGCCACGGCAGCGTCCAAGGGAAGAGCGTCGCGCCGCGGTAGATCGTGCCGTCCATGTCCATCACCACATGACGGACGCGTCGCAGCAGGGAGGCCGAGTCATGGGGTTCAGAGTTCAGAATGTGGGATTCCTGAGTTGCGGGTTCGGGGCCCAGAGGGTCCGTCGTCCGTGGTTCCAAAATACCCGCCGGGCGCAGCCCCCCGCCGGGCGCAGTACCTCAGCGCCGGACATGAGCCAGGAAGGCACGGTAGCCCTTGTAGGCCATGTAGGCGTCCAGCTTGCCGGCCACCTCCCAGGGCGCGTGCATGCTGAACAGGCCCACCCCGCAGTCCACTACATCCATGCCGTAGCGCGCTAGAAACTGCGCAATGGTGCCGCCGCCACCGACGTCTACCTTGCCCAGTTCCCCCGACTGCCACACCACCCCGGCGCTATTGAACACCTGCCGGATTTCGGCCATGAACTCGGCGCTGGCATCGCTCGAACCGGACTTGCCGCGCGAGCCGGTGTACTTTGCCACGACCACGCCGGCGTTGATCTGGGCCATGTTGTTGGGGCTGCTGACGTCGGGGTAGTTCGGGTCATGCAGAGCATTCACGTCCGCCGACAGCATCCGCGAGCGCTCCAGGCAACGCCGCAGGGCCAGGTTCGTGTCCACCGCGCCGGTCAGGGCGATCATTTCGGCAACGCTATTCTCGAGGAACACGGAATCCATGCCGGTGGCGCCCACCGAACCGATTTCCTCCTTGTCACAGAGGAGAACGACGGCGGTATGCTCCGGGGTGGCCTCGAGATCAAACAGTGCCCTCAGCCCGGCATAGGCGCAGACCCGGTCATCGTGGGCATAGCCGAGGATCATAGAGCGGTCCAGGCCCAGGTCCCGCGCCGGCCCGGCCGGCACGATCTCCAACTCGGCGCTGGCAAAGTCCTGCTCCTCGATCCCGTAGCGCTTCTCCAGCAGGCGCAGGATGCCGAGTTTCACCTTGTCCTTCACCTCGGGGTCATCGTCCGCTTTCTCGGCCGGCAGACTGCCGAACAGCACATTCAACCCCTCGCCGTTGATCCCCTCCGACATCGGCTTGGCTGCCTGTTCCTTGCCCAGATGCGGCAACAGGTCCGTGATCGTAAACACCGGGTCGGCTGGGTCTTCGCCGATGCACACCTGCACCAGGGTGCCATCCTGGCGAACGACCACGCCGTGCAGGGCCAGCGGCATGGCCACCCACTGGTACTTCTTGATGCCACCATAGTAATGGGTGTCGAGCAAGGCGACGCCGCCGTCCTGATAGAGCGGCACCGGTTTCGCGTCGAGCCGCGGCGCATCCGTGTGCCCGCCGACCAGGTGCAGGCCCTGCTCGAAGCCACGCTTGCCGATGACCGCCGCCAGCAGGGTCTTGCCCCGGCAGCCGCGGTACACTTTCATCCCCGGTTTCAGGCGCTGCGCACCATCACGCAAGCTGTCCAGATCCACGAAACCGCGGGACTGCGCCTGCGACACCGCCAGGGCAAAAGCCTCCCGTTCGGTCTTGGCAACGCTCAGAAAGTCGACGTAGTCACGGCAGTACGCCGCCACCGACTCCCGTTCCGCCGGGCTGATGGCGGACCAGGCATTGTCACGCTTCCAGACGCGAGCCGGGGCAGCCGCGGGGACCGCGCCCTTCGTCTTCTGTGTCATCTGCGCTTCTCCAAACTGACCTGCGCCCGGCCTGAGGGGTTCCCGTTGCGAGCCGGGCGCCGTCTACTATATTCCGTGCATCGAAGACCGACCAACCCAGGCCCGGTCGGAGTCGAGAATCGGGGCGTGAGTCGGTCCCTCAAGTGGGCTTCGCATAAGCCCGGGCGCCGGAGAGAGCGTGGCTGTCCGAACCATCCAAGGCGGGTTCTTCATCACCTTCGAGGGCCCTGAAGGCGCCGGCAAGACGACGCAGATCGGGCTGCTTGAAAACGTCCTCCGCGGCCGCGGCTTTGCCGTCACCGTCACCCGCGAGCCCGGCGGCACCCTTCTCGGCGAACGCCTGCGCGAGCTGATCAAGCACTTCGATGGGCCCGAAGGCGTGGCTCCTGAGGCGGAGTTGCTCATGTTCGGCGCCAGTCGCGCCCAACACCTGCGCCTGCTCATCCAGCCCCACCTCGCCGCCGGTGGCATTGTGCTCTGCGACCGTTTTGCCGACTCCACCACCGTCTACCAGGGCCTCGCCCGTGGCCTGGACCGCAGCTTCATCGAGGCCATGCACCGTTTCACCGTCGGCGAGCGCTGGCCCGACCTAACCTTCCTGCTGGACCTCGAGGTCGACGCCGGCCTGGAGCGCGCCCGGCAGCGGCGTCTTGCCACGCCCGGCCCCGTCGATCGCATCGAAGCCGAGTCGCGCCCCTTTCACGAGGCGGTGCGGCAGGGCTTCCTGCAGCTCGCCCAAGCCAACCCGGGGCGCTTCCGCATCGTCGCCGCCGCGGCCCCCCCCGAGACCGTCCACGCCCGGATTCTGGAGGGTCTCGACCGTGCCCTTGGCTGAGTTCAGCGACGCCTTTCCCGACCTCTGCCGACGCCTGCTCGTCTCCCGGCGGGCAGACCGCGTCGGGCAAGCTTATCTGTTCGTCGGCGACAGCCCGCCGCTGCTGCTGCGCTTCGTGACCGCCTGGGCCCAGGTGCGCGCCTGCCTGACTCCCTGTCCCGATGGCGATGCCTGCGGCACCTGCGAATCCTGTCACCGCCTGGCGAACGACACCTACCCCGAGCGCTTCGACCTCGTTCCTGAGTCGAAGACGCGTCAGATTCTGGTCGACGCCATGCGCACCTTCCATAATGGGCTCAACCGAACCACCGCTGCCTCCCGCCCCAAGATCGGGGTCATCGCCGAAGCCGACTGCATGGGTAACGAGGCTCAGAATAGCTTCCTCAAGACCCTCGAAGAGCCGCCGCCGCACACCCTGCTGCTGCTCTACACCACTCAGCCCCGTCTGCTCCTGCCCACTATCCGCTCGCGCTGCCAGGTTGTCCCCGTACTCCACAACCGCGTCGATTATGCGGACCTCCGCCAGCGCGGCCTCTTCGCCCTCCTCGCACCCCTGCACCGTCAGGCGGGCGCAGCCGTGGGTCTGCGCACGTCGGCGCAGCTTCAGGCCCTCTTCGCACAACTCGGCGCCGAGGCCGAAGCCGCCGTCGGCAGCGGTATCGAGGAGAGCTGGACTGAGATGATCGAAGCCGACAAGGGGCTGCGCAAACGCCTCGGTGAACAACGCGATACCCGCGTCGCCGCCGAGTATGTCCGCCGCCGCCGCCAGATCGAGGACGGCATCCAGGCCTGGTTCCTCCAACAACGCCTCCTGGCCGCCGACGTCCGCCCTGACCTCCTGCCCCACCCCGAGTTCCTTCAAGACCTCCCCAAAGACCCGCACCACCCTCCACCGCTCCCCGACGACGCCGATGAAGACCTCCGCTTCGTCGCCGACCTCCTCCGCGCCCTTCGCGCCAGTCTCAACGAAGCCCTCACCCTCGATGCTTTCTGCCTCTCGGTCAGCGCCAAAACCCACCCACCGAAAAAAACTGCCCGCCTCGCTTGATTCTGGCCTGGTAACGAGTTGCTAGCAAAGTTCCGCACAGGTTATCAACAGGCCAGCGCTCGCGCTGTCAACTCTCTGGTGATACTATTTTAAGTACTTGCGCCATAGTTTCTTATGTTCATTATCGACGGGTCTTGTGGCATTTTCGTGGAGACCCGAATCGGAGCGGCGCCGACTTATGCACAGCGCCCGCTTGCAGGTACAGAAGCACCGTTGGTGACGGCATTTCGGTGACGCGTGGGGGGCGCCAATGCGGCTGTGCTCTTGGGTAACGCCGCTAGGTGAAGTGCGGCGGCAGCGACTCGCCGCGGTGAGTCGCCGACGCCGCTTTGGCTGACCCCTACAGCATCGCGGCAGCGCCGGGAAACTTAGTAGCGCGGAGAGCACGCCAACGAAACGGCGCGCTGGACGGTGGGAACGAGAGGGGGGCGAAACAGACTGGCGTCCCCAAGGGGAGTCGAACCCCTGTTTACGGGATGAGAACCCGTTGTCCTGGGCCACTAGACGATGGGGACGTGTGACGCAGGGTACATTACAGGAACAGACGGCGACGTCAAGCTGCCTGGCACGGTTTCCAGTGGCGCGCCTGGCGGCATTTCCGGGGCTGTGGCGTCGTCGCCAGCGTCGATACCGGTGACGACCCAGACGCGCTCGGCTTGGATTGACCACGGGGATAATGCAGCGGAGGGTAGCGCGGCATGGCGCTTCGGGAAAGCATCACGGCGGCGACCGTCTGCCTGCCCCAGGCCGCGGGGCGCTTCTATCCGGCGGCAGCGGAGCCCCTGTCGCGGGCGCTGCGGGGGTTCCTCCCGGAACGCTCGAAGCCCGTTGAAGGTGGCCCAGCCGCGGCCGTGATCGTGCCCCATGCGGCCTACAGCTACTCCGGCCGGATCGCCGGGCGCGTCTATGCCTGCGTGGACGGAACGCGCCTCGAACGGGTGGTCGTGCTCGCCCCCAGCCACCACGCCACCTTCCGGGGTCTCGGGGTTGGCGGGTTCAGCGCTTTCCGTACCCCGCTGGGCGATCTGCCCGTCGATACCGGCATCTGCGGCGAACTGGCGCAGGGCGGCCAGGGCATCGCCAACCGCGCCGAGGCCTTCCTTGGTGAGCACGCCATAGAGGTGCAACTGCCCTTCCTGCAGACCGTCTGCCCCGCGGCCAGGCTGGTGCCGCTGCTCTGCGGCGAGATGTGGCCGGAGGAAGTGGCTGAGATCGCGGCACGCCTGGCGGCAGCAGTGCCACACGAAGGCACGCTGTGGGTGGTCAGCAGCGATTTCACCCACTACGGCGAGGACTTCGGCTATGTGCCCTTCAGGCGGGATGTTCTGGCCCGCGTCGAGCAGCTCGACCACGGCGCCATCGAAGCCATCCTGCGCCGGGATGCGACAGCGCTGCGGGAGTACCTACGGGCGACCGGCGCCACCGTCTGCGGCGCCGACGCCATCGGCATCTTGTTGTCCCTGCTGCCGCACCTCGGCTCCGCCTGGGGCACGCACCTGCTGGAGTACACCCAGTCAGGCCGCCTGGCGCACGACGAGACGCATAGCGTCGGCTATGCCGGGATCACCTTCACCAACGCGGCCGCCCGCACCGAGTCCCTTGTCTGGCGACCCTCTGCCGCGGCTGGTGAGACGCTGCTGGCTCTGGCGCATGAGACGCTCGCCGCCGAACTCCAGGGACGGACGTACTCGCCCCCGGAACCCGCCGCGCTGCCGACGGACATCACCCGCGTCGGCGCGGTCTTTGTCAGCCTCTATGTCGATGGCACACTGCGCGGCTGCATGGGCTCGCTGGAACCGCGGCAAGCGCTCTACCGCGAGGTCATGGTCAACGCCTCGAACGCGGCCTTCCGAGACCCGCGTTTTCAGCCGCTGCAGCCCGCCGAATTCGCCCGCCTTGACCTGGAGATCGCAGTGCTCAGTCCGCTGCGACGCCTCGCCGACCCGATGCACTTCGAGGTGGGCCGCCACGGCCTTGTCCTGCGGCGCGGGCGGCACGAGGCGGTCTGCCTGCCTCAGGTGGTGACCGAACTGGGCCCCAACCGCCAAGCGACCCTCGAACACCTCTGTCGCAAGGCCGGCCTGCCCCCCGGAGCCTGGCGCCAGGCAGCGGAGTTTTTCGTGTTCGAAGCCTGCGTGTTCCGTGCCTGCCGGAGATAGTGGGGGCTTGGGGCTCGGGGCGAAACGGGGAAACGGCGAGACGGCGAGGCGGCGGCCGGAGGAGGAGAGGAGGAGAGGCGAGACGGCGAAACGGGGAAACGGCGAGACGGCGAGGCGGCGGCCGGAGGAGGAGAGGAGGAGAGGCGAGACGGCGAGGGGGAGGAAAGGCGGCAGGCAGGTAGTAGAGGCTTTAGCCGGTTTCGTGTATCCGCTCGGACCCGTCCCACGACTCGACCACATGGCAAGCAGGCCGCAGTCCAACCCGGGAGTCTCCTGCCCGCGGGCCGACTCGTTCCGGCCGACCCGGAATGACCCACGAAGCGGCCGCTGAACGCAACTCAACCGCAAGCGCGCTGGTTCTCTCGAAACCGCCCGCTCCACTGCGCCCTGCACCTTGCAAACCCTGTGGCTGCGGGTATCCTTTGGGGGGTGCGGAGGGCGGCATTTTGCCGTCCGACAGGGCGCGCCTGGGGACTGGCCTGCACGACGACTTTCCGCCCGGGGCATTCCAGGCGCCGATGTGCTAGGAGGTATGGCATGGCAACGTGGTATTACGTCGAGAACAACCAGCAGGCCGGGCCGCTGGACGATGAGGGCTTCGCTCGCCTGGTCAGCCAGGGGCGGATTCAGGCTACGACGCTGGTCTGGAATGAGACCATGACCCACTGGCTGCCCTATGCCCAGGCCCGCGCCGCCAGCGTGCAGCGCCAGGCCGAGGCGCTGGCCACAGGCGCCGGGGTCGGCACGCCACAGGACAGCCCCGCGCCCCTGCGGGCGATGACGGGGGCCGACGCCGGCGGCGCCGTGGCCGCGATCCCCTGTGCCACGTGCGGCCTACCGTTCCCGCCCCAAGAGGTCCTCCCCATCAACGGCCAGTGGGTCTGCGCCGGCTGCAACGCTCTCACCCAGCAGGCGCTGCGCGAGAGTGCTTCCAGCCGGCCTGTGGTGCATTACGCCGGCTTCTGGATCCGTGTGGTTGCCAAGCTCGTCGATGGCCTCACCCTGTTCGTCGGCAACCTGGTGGTGGGCTTCTGTATCCAAGGCGGTTTCGCGGCCGGCTTCGGCCCGGCCATGGACACGGCCGGCGGGCCAGCCGACATCGCCATGAAGATCGCCGGCTTCGGCGTGACCTTGCTGGTGCAGCTCGTGGTCGGCCTCTGCTACACCACCTTCTTCCTGGGCCGCTTCGGCGCTACGCCCGGCAAGATGGCCTGCGGCCTCCTGGTCGTGCGTGCGGACGGGTCCGCGGTGACCTATGGCCGCGCCGTTGGGCGCCACTTTGCCGACATGCTCAGCGGCCTCACCCTCTGCATCGGATACCTGATCGCCGCCTTCGACCTGGAAAAGCGGGCGCTGCACGACCACATCTGCGATACCCGAGTGGTCCACAAGTAGCCCGAGAGCCTCGCCGGCGCTCTTTGACGGGCAGCCGGCTGCCGTCTCCATGAGCCAGCACGACGACTCCGAGGCGACGGGCTACGGCAACAGGTCGGCCTGCCCGTAGGTACGCGCTACAGGGGGCGCGGCGGCAGCCGCCGCCATCACCGTCATGGCCCAGAGGTCGGGGTGACGCCGGGAAAAGGCGTCTGCTTCGGCGGGCGAAAACACCATGTACGCGGTCGACAGCGCGTCGGCTGCCGCCGCCGAGTCGCAGAGGATCCAGGCGCCCATGGTGGCCGTGACCGGTCGGCCCCGGCGCGGGTCCAGAATATGGCGCCCCTTGACGGCCATTCCCGAGCCGCTCAGAGCCGCATTGTGGAGGCGCAGACGCGAGAAACCCTGGGCACTGCCCCAGTCGCCCCCGACGCCGACCACCCACCCCCGCTCCCCGGGCGTCGGCCCGGGCCCGAGGGCAAGCGCTGTACTGGTGCCCGAATGCACCAGCACATTGTCCACCTTCCAGTCCACCAGCGTCTCTCGCAACCCGTCCAGAGCGAAGCCCTTACCCACCGCGCCAAGATCCAGGATTACGCCCCGCGAATCAGGGGCGAGGGTAACGCTGAACTCGCGTGGAGCGCCGCTTTCCGGCGGGGTGGCGTAGAGTTGCAGTTGCCGCATGCCCACGCGAGCCAGGGCATCGGCAAGCAGCCTTGGCGCGGGCGTCTCCAGGCCCTGCCGCCGGGCCTCGGCCCAACAGGCGAGCAGCGGGCCGCAGGTCACGTCGAAGGCGCCCGCAGTCTCCTGGGCCAGATGCGCGGCCAATCTCAGGCAGGTATAGGCTTCGAGGGACAGACGGGCGGTCTCGCCGGGGCGCAGGCGGTTGATCTGGGAGATATCGCTGCCGGGGTCGTGGCGGCTGAGCAGGCGTTCGTAGCGGTCTACTTCCCGAAACAACTCGCTGGCGACCTCCCCAGCATAGCGGGCGCTGCCGCCCGCCACGACGACTTCGAAGCGGGTGGTCATGGCCTCGTGGGCAAAGCGATGCAGCGGCAGGTCTTCCATGTCATCCCTGGGCTTGCCGCAAGCGGGCCTCGGCGTAGGTCAGGCTCAGCGCCAGCGCCAGCGCCGCCAGACCGCAGCCACGGTGGAGCGCTACCAGCAGCACCTGGCCGTCACTCCCCAGCAGTGGCAACATGGCGACCAGGGGCGTGACCATGACCCCGATCAGGGCCAGCGCCAGCAACCAGAAGCCGAGACGGTGGCCCGGGCAATAGGCAGGACCCGCCGCTGAACCGACCTCGAAACCGAAACGCGGGCCCAGAACAAGCAGCGTCAGGGGGAACGCCGCCGCCAGCCCGCCCCCGCAACCCACGTGCAGCAGCAGCAGGTAACCCCTCAGCGCTTGGCCTGTAAGACGGGACCCGAACCCGCTCAGGGCCAGCGCGATGAAGCTCAACGCGGCGCAGCAGAGGACGAGCCGTTCCAGGCCCGGAAACCGCTGTGCGCCGGCAGCGCCGGAGGCGCGGCTACGCCGGAGGCGCAGGCAGGCCAGCAGCAGGAGCCCGGTCCCGAAAAGGCCGAGAGCTGAGAGGAGCTGAAGCATGGCGTTCGTCTCTCATCCCCTATGGCTGAAGAACCCCGCCGCACGCCGCACGCCGGGCAGGACGAAGGCGAGCACGATCAGCCCGCTGGCCGCAACGGCGACTCCCAAGGCTGCCTTGAACCACGGGCGGAGGTAGAAGGTCCAGGCAAACAGCCGGTTGAAGGGGACCTGCAACCCGTGCCAGTCGTACATGTGCGTCACCGCCGACCGGGAAGTGAGCAGCGGCCCGGCCGCCGGGACCGTACCGAACAACAGCGCCGCCGTGGGCGAATGGCAATCGGTACAGCCGCCGCTGCCCAGGGCGCGTCTCGCCGGGCGCACGTCGTGGGCGACGGCCCAGGCACAGGGCTCCGCCGCGGGGTCCGTCACCGCCTCCAGGGACAGGCCGCCGCTGGCCGTAAGCCGGAAGAGCTTCCCCGAGCTGACGTAGCCGTAGGACACGCCCGGCACCTTCTCCGCCGCCGCCAGGACCTGCAAGACACGCGCGACCTGATCCTCGTTGAAGGCCTCCTCGCGCCCCGTCGTCGCCGCTACCGCCGCCAACACGAATTCCGGCAGCAGCGGCACGATCTCGGCGCCCCGTTGCCAGGCCCACCCGCTGAGTTTAGGGGCCGTCTCCAAGGGGGTCACCTCGAGGGCGCCATGGCTCGCTGCGTAGCGTTTGCGGCCCGCGAGCAGCAGCGGTTGTCCGGGCGCGTCAGGCCACTGCGACAGGGCCTGCAGCGTCCCCAGCAACCGCGCCGCGAGCGCGGAGTCGAGCTCCACTGCTGGGTCGAAATCGGGGACCAGTGGCGTCAGCCCGCCGGGGCCCAGCCAGGCCCACCAGCCGCCGCCGCGAGTGCCCGCTGGCGCCGGACGGGCTTGCAGGCGGCCGTCCGCGGTGGGCTCATAGAGCGAGTTGCCCAGGACCAGTACCGTCGCCTCAGATGTCTCTGCAACCCGCCCCAGCGCCGCCAGGATGCCGCTGACTTGGTGGCCCGCATCCAGAATGCCTTTGCCCGCCGTCGCCAGCGCTTCCGGACGGAGCGGCGTCGCCTTGCCAGCCTCGATCCTGGCCCAGAATGCCGGCCAGGCCATCCGGTGCGGTGCGATGCGGCCATCCAGCGTCTTCATGAACACCGGTTCGACGATCTGGGGAGCGTCGGTGTACCACTGCGCCCGGCCGTGGATGCCGAGACGGTTGGCCCGCGCGGTACGTACCCTGCGCGGTACGTTCTCCGGCCAGAACCCCGAATGGCAGGCCGTGCAGGAGAGCGTCTCGAAATGGCTCGGCGGCAGTCCCCGATGCCGTGGGCGCGGCGCCCCGAGCCGCCCGGCCGTCCCAGCCCCGGCTTGACCCGTGCCCAGGTGACAACCCCGGCAGGAAAACTCGGCCGAACCGCGCGCTTGGCCAACCGCGGCCTCGCCCTCGTAGCCACGGATAGGCTGGTGGTCGGCGCCGTTGCGATGACAGTCGACGCACTGCAGGCCGGCCCGGGTGTGGACATCCCCGTCAACCTGCCAGCGCTCCGTCTTGACCGGCGCAACCGAGTGGCAGAACAGGCAGTTGCGGTCCGGCGGGCGGTAGCTCAGATCCACCAGCACCCGGTGCTTGGGATCGAACTGGCCAAGATCGTAGCGGACATAGGGCGGAACCGCATACTGGTGATCGTCGGGGTTGGGCCCATCGATCAGGCGCCAGCTCTCGCGCACCCGCGAGGCCATACCGCCGACCTCGCCAAAGCCGTCGGCGGCGGTGGCGGCCCAGCGAAAATTCTCCCGCCCGATCTGCTTGGCCCACTCGCTCGGATCCTGCCGCGGGGAAGCGCCATGGCAGGCCTGGCAGTGAATTTCGACCTTCCCCGAGACCTCCCAACGCGCCCCCGGGTCAGCCAGCTCGTCGACCGGGTCGCCCCAGCCGCCGCCCGGGAAGTGCCGTCCCCATAACGTCGTACACTGCCAGGGGGTCAACCCCAGAGCCGCCGGCGTCCACGTCTGCGGCCAGCCGTGCCCCGACACCGGCACCTGTGTCCCGCTCGCCGGGTCCACCCAGAACCACGGCTGAGCCGGGCGCCCCAGACGCGCCGCCGGCGTCTCCGGACTGAAGTGGAAGCCGCCCGCGACGGCCGCATAATCATGGCAAGACCCGCAGGTCTGGCGCGCGGAATACGGCGGCGCGCCCGGCGCGCTCGGCACGATGGCATCGCCCGCCTCGTCGACCAGCACCAACCGGTGTACCGGCGTGGTACGGCTGCCGTCCCATTCCCCCGCCCGCCCGGACGGTTCCTGGGAACGTGCCGCGCCAACCAGGAGCAGCAGAACAACGGCGGCAGCAGGCAGGTTCAAGCGAGGAACTCCCGTTCGCCGAAGCGGAGCTTCCGCGCCTGCTCGACGGCGTCATTGACGCGCAGGACCGCCACCGCGGTCTCGTAGCCGACCTCGGCCGGGCAGTTCAACGGGACGCCGAAACGGATGGCGTTGAAAAAGTTCTCGAGGTGCGGCTGATGCGCCGGCTTGGCCAATTCGACGGGCAACGGCCAACTGCCGGCCTCCATGGTCACCCGAACATCAACCGTCACGTCCCGGGTGGCGGCGCGCACGATCGGGGCCTTCACCGGGCTTAACAGACCCATCTTGACGTACGGATCCCAGTCGGGAGCATGCGGTTCGCGCAAGGCGGCGTTGCCGCGGGTCGGGACTTCCGAGATCACCAGCGAGCCGTCCTCGCCCATGAAGGTCTCGTAGAAGCCGCCGTGGGAGCTGGTGGTCAACACCTGGTAGAAAGCGCGCGCCGTCCCTTCCGGCGTCTCATAGTCGAAGATCGCCAGCACGTTGTCGTACCACTCGTGGAGTTTGTAGAAGTCCACCCCGCCAGCCGCCGTCACGGCGCTCGGGTTACAGCCGAAGACCCAGGTGAAGACATCTATCTGGTGCGAGCCGAGATCAACGATCGGGCCGCCGCCGTACTTCTTGTACCAGCGCCAGTTACGGAACTGCGACATGGAGTCGTAGCCGTACTTCTCGAGGGTCTCCGCCGGGAGCGGGCTGCGCTCCGGCCAACCAAGGTCAGCGCTCCTGGCGCGGTTCCACTGCCCGTAGGCATGGGTGACCCGGCCAAGCAGCTTGACCTCGCGGATGAGCTTGGTGACCGCGTGGAGGTAGCGCGGGTTGCTGCGCCGCTGGTGCCCGATCTGCAAGAGTTTGCCCGTCTCTTTCGCGGTCCGCACCATGCTGCGGGCCTTTTCCAGGCTGTTGGACATCTCCTTCTCGCAGTACACATGCAACCCGGCGCGCAGGCAGGCGTTGGCATGTTCGGCGTGCATCCAGTCCGGCGTGGCCACGATGACGGCATCCAGGCCCTTCTCCTTCTCCAGCAACTCCCGGTAATCCTCGTAGACGTTGACCACGTGGCCGTACTTCTTCAGGTAACGGCTGCCGTACTGCTGGCTGTAACCCCAGATGTCGCAGACGGCCCGGAAGCGAATACCCGGGATGCGCAAGGCGGCCTCGATCAGGACGCGGCCCTGGGCCCCCACGCCGAGCACCGCCACCTGCAGATCGTCGCCCGGGGTTGGGGTCAGGGTAGGCTGCGCCAGCGCGGTCGGCAGCAGGGACGCCGCCGCCAAACCCGCCCCCACGCCAGCCGAGGTCCGCAGAAAGTCGCGGCGGCTGGCCGCCGACGCGGGCTGGGCTGTCACCTTCTCGTCCATGGCAAGTCCGCCCTTTCGGTTTGGAGCGCCACAGCATAACGTCGCGTCGCCAGGACCGCAAGACAATCGCGGGCGAGGGCGACGCGGCGGTCTGACCTGTCGGACCTGTCTGACCTGTCGGACGGGCCTCTGGCGGCGCGCCCGCAGAGCCGGGCGCCAATCTTCACTGGCATTACCCGCCCCTGTGCCCGTCCGTTGCATCCACGGCGGTGGCACGGTATCCTTAGGCCCGGCGGAGCGGCGCTGCGGACGAGTCCGGCCAGGCTGCGAGTGCGGCTGAGTCCTGAAACGCAAACGAATCAAAAGTGCCGAGGAGCCCGAGCGCGGGCTGAAGGGGGTAGGCAGATGTTGAAACAACGGGTTCCCGCCGCGATCTCAGGCGGGCTGGTAGCGGCCCTGCTGTCCAGCTGCGGCACCACGGGCGACGCGACGAAGGGAACCGGCGCGCCGCCGGAACCCAGCGCCTTGCTCTACGTTGCCCCGAACGGCAACGACGCCTGGTCGGGACGATTCGCCACGCCGAACGCGGCCCAGACCGATGGCCCGGTCGCCACGCTCGAACGCGCCCGCGACGAACTCCGCAAACTGAAGCAGTCCGGAGGCCTGCCGACCGGCCCCTGTGCGGTCGAATTGAGCGGGGGCAGGTACGAGCTGAAGGTGCCCTTTGAGCTGACCGCCGAGGATTCGGGGACCGAGTCGGGCGCCATCGTGTATCGTGCTAAGCAGGGCGAGGAGGTCCGCCTGGTCGGCGGCAAGCTGCTCAGCAACTGGCAGCCGGTGACCGATCCGGCCACGCTCGAGCGCCTCGATCCGAGCGCCCGCGGCAAGGTCTTGCAGGCGGACCTGAAGGCGCTCGGCCTCACCGATCTCGGCGAGGTCACCAGCGCCGGAAAACGTCTCGAGTTCTTCTTTCGGGACCAGCCTATGCCCATCGCCCGCTGGCCCAATGAGGGCTTCGTCAAGATCGTGGACGTGCTCGGCCAGACCCCGATCGACGTGCGCGGCACCAAGGGCACGAAAGAAGGCATCTTCACCTACGCCGACGACCGTCCCACGCGCTGGAAGCAGGAGAATGACCTCTGGTTGCACGGCTATTGGTTCTGGGACTGGTCCGACCAGCGCCAGAAGGTCGCCTCCATCGACACCGAGAAGCGCGTGATCACGCTGGCGCCGCCCGTCCATGCCTACGGTTACCGCGAGGGCCAATGGTTCTACGCCTTCAACGCGCTGGCTGAACTTGACACCCCCGGCGAGTGGTATCTGGACCGCTCGGCCGGCATCCTCTACTTCTGGCCCCCGGCATCGCTCAAGCAGGGGGCCGCGGTGGTGTCGGTGCTGCCGACGCTGGTGACACTGAAGGACACCGCGCACATCACCCTGCGCGGTCTGATCTTCGAAGCGGCGCGGGACAACGGGATCGTGATCTCGGGCGGCACGCACAACGAGGTCGTGGGTTGCACGCTCCGCAACCTCGGGGCCTGGGCGGTCCGGGTCGGTGGCGGCACGGCAAACGGCGTGATCGGCTGCGATATCTACGCCACGGGCGACGGCGGCATCACCCTCGATGGCGGGGACCGCAAGACACTCACCCCCGCCGGCAACTTCGCGGACAACAACCACATTCATCACTACAGCCGCTGGAACCGCATCTGCCGTCCGGGCATCGCGCTGGGCGGCGTCGGCAACCGCGCCACCCACAACCTGATCGACAACGCACCGCATCAGGCGATCTCGTTCGGTGGCAACGACCACCTCATCGAGTTCAATGAAATCCACAGCGTCTGCTACGAGTCCAACGACGCCGGGGCCATCTACTCCGGCCGCGACTGGACCATGCGCGGCACGGTCATCCGCTACAACTACCTGCATCACATCAATGGCTTCGAGGGCCGCGGCTGCGTCGGCGTCTACCTCGATGACATGTTCTGCGGCACCGAGATCGTCGGTAACCTCTTCTACAAGGTGACGCGGGCTGCGTTCGTCGGCGGCGGGCGTGATTGCACCATCGCCAACAACATCTTCGTGGACTGCCCGCCGGCGGTACACATCGACGCCCGGGCCATGGGTTGGGCCGGCTACCATGCCGACGACTGGGTTAAGGAAGGCACCACGAAGGGCACCCTCTCCGGCATCCGCTACAACGAACCGCCCTACAGCACCCGCTACCCGAAGCTGATCAACATCCTCGCTGAAGAACCGCACGCGCCGCGCGGCAACCTCGTGGCCCGCAACGTCTGCAGCGGCGGCACCTGGGACGAGATCGAGGCGAAGGCGAGACCGCTGGTGACCCTCGAGGACAACCTGGTCGAGGCGGAGCCGGGCTTTGTGAACGCATCCCGAGAGAACTTCCAGCTCCGCGACGACTCGCCGGCCTACAAGCTGGGGTTTCAGCGTATCCCCCTCGAGCAGATCGGGCTTTACCAGGATGGCCGCCGGGCTTCGTGGCCGGTGAAACACACAGTCCGCGACATGACTCCCGTGGCGGTCCTGCCCAAGTCCGGCGCCGTACGGACCGGCCCGCCGCCCGTCTTCACCCTGCGCCGCACCACGGCGCCGATCCAGATCGACGGCGTCATCGAGCCGCAGGAATGGGCCGGCGCTGACCCGGCCAAGGCGATGGTCGTCGAGCAGGACCTGCAGGGCGAGAAGGTGAAGCCGGCCAGTCTGGCCTGGTTCGCCTACGACGACCAAGGCCTCGTCGTGGCCATCGATAATGCGGTCAATCCGGCGACTGCGCTGAAGCCCGGCAACGAGTGGGGCCGGGACGACGCGGTGGAACTGGCGTTCCGCAACCCCGCTGCCGGCAAGGACGCACCGATTCTCGTGCTGCGCGGCTATCCTTCCGGGCACTTCGAGAGCAGTCCGGAAGCCGGGGCGTCGGCGGCGGCCGTGAAGCAGGCGGCTGAGGGCGTGCTCTACGCCGCCAAGGTGGTGGCGGCCGGCCGCTGGACGGCGGAGTGGCGGATTCCTTTCGCCGCGCTCGGGATCGACCCAGCGAAGCCACCGAAGCTCGCCTTTAACCTGAGCGTGCGCAAGACCGCCGGGCCAGACTGGGTCCTGTGGCAGGGCACCCGGGCCGCAACCTGGGCCGTCGGCAACGCCGGAATGCTTGAACTGGCACGCTAGGCGCCGGGGCGGAATGCCTGTCGGGCTCAGCCTGGGCTGGCGTCGGCGCGGAGAGCCAACCAGGCGTCCATCGGCGTACAGGCCCCCACGGCGGCGGGCGAACGAGCCCGCTGTTCCGTATCCAGCGTCACAAGGACGGCGCCGTAGCGGATAGCCGTGGCAACATACACGGCGGCGGCACCACGCAGAGAATGCGCCGCCGCCAGGGCGGCGGCCTGCTTGGCCAGATGCGCGTCCAGAGGAACCGCAACCAAGCCTGGGACCCCGAAGGCCAGGTCCGCCAGCCGCATGGCAAGCTCCTCCTTGCCCGTACTGCGGCGCACGGCGGCGGCGACCTCGACCGCCAGCAGCCACGGCTCCACGAGGGGCAGTTCCTGCGTACGGATAGCCTCGAGCAGCGCCCGACTGGCCTCAGAACCCGGTTCGCTGGCATGACAGGCGCTGACGAAGACGCTGGCGTCAAGCACGAGCAATCGCGGCATGGGCGAGCACCTTCTGTTGGCGCAGGGAGTGGCTTGAACAGTCCTGGTCAGCGCCGCATGTCGGCCAGCAGTTCCGCTGCCGTCAAGGGAGACTCCCAGCGTCGGCTGACTTCTTCGGTGGCCGTGAAGAACTGCGCCCAGGCACGGGCCTTGGCATCGGGCGTTGGCAGGGCCTGCTCCACCGGCATAATCAGGCCCACGGCTTTGCCCCGGCAGGTGACTCGGAACGGGCTCCGGTTGAGCTGCACCGCCCGCATCACGGCCGAGGTCCGGGCTTTGAGCTCGCGAATGCTGATATCGGTCATGGTCAACCATCCTGGCGCGCCTGGCGCGTTGTAGCTACCAATGTAGTCACTCAGGTCCTGGATTCCCAGCTGAAGATGAGAAGTGGGTTTCGTCCGGAGGTGTTGCCCGAGGTGTACAGTAAGGGACCCTCAGACATGAGTAGGTCGGGCCAAGCGCCGCGGCGGAAGACCTTGCAGGGGGGCGGGCAGCCTCACCTTCTCTGGGGCAGCCAGGAGTATCGAAAGGAGCGTCCAGATGTTGCGGCCAATCGCTCTCGCGGGAGTCTCAGGCGGGCTGGTAGCGGTGCTGTTGTCCGGGTGCGGCACGACCGGCGCGGCAGGGCAGGGCGCTGTCGGGGCGCCGGAACCGGCGGCGCTCTTCTACATTGCCACGAACGGTAACGACGCCTGGTCGGGACGCCTCGCCAGGCCCAACGCGAACCAGACCGATGGCCCCTTCGCCACCCTGGAACGCGCCCGGGACGAGCTCCGCAAGCTGAAGCAGACCGGTGGTCTGCCGCCCGGCGGCGTTGCGGTCGAACTGCGCGGTGGGGTCTACGAACTGAAGGCCCCGTTTGCGCTCAGCGCCGAGGACTCGGGGACGGAGGCCTCTCCGGTCACCTATCGGGCGCGGCGGGGCGAGGAGGTCCGGCTGGTGGGCGGCAAGGTGGTGACCGGCTGGGGACCGGTGACCGACCCGACGGTGCTGGCCCGCCTGGACGAGGGCGCCCGGACGCAGGTGCTGCGAGCCGACCTGCGGGCCCAGGGGATCACGGACTACGGCGAGATGAAGACCGGCATCGCCGGGGCCGCCGGGGCACAGGGACTACAGCCCTACGACCCGGGCATGGAGCTGTTCTTCCAGGATAAGCCCATGACCCTGGCACGCTGGCCCAACGAGGGCTTCGTCAAGGTCGGCGAACTCCTGGGCGGCTCGCTGCGCGAAGCCCACGGCCTCAAGGGCGACAATGTCGGCAAGTTCACCTACGAAGGGGACCGGCCGGCTCGCTGGGTTGGCGAGAAGGACATCATGCTGCACGGTTACTGGTTCTGGGACTGGTCCGACCAGCGCCAGAAGGTCGCCTCCATCGACACCACGGCGCGCGTCATCACCATGACCGAACCGTACCACTACTTCGGCTATCGCAAGAGCCAGCGCTACTACGCCTACAATCTGCTGCCTGAGCTGGACCTGCCGGGCGAGTACTGGATCGACCGCGAGGCCGGCGTGCTGTACTTCTGGCCGCCGGCGCCCATCGCCGCGGGCAAGCCCATGGTCTCGGTACTGTCGGCGCTGGTGACCTTGAGCAATACCACGCACATCACGATCCAGGGCTTCGTCATGGAGGCGACGCGCGGCACGCCGGTATCCATCTCGGGAGGTACGGGGAACCTGCTGGCCGGCTGCACCCTCCGCAACACCTCGAAGTGGGCCGTCAACGTCAGCGGGACGAACAACGGGGTGGTCGGCTGCGACATCTACAACACCGGCGAGGGCGGCATCACCCTCAGCGGCGGCGACCGCAAGACCCTCACGCCCTGCGGCCTCTACGCCGAGAATAACCTCATCTACGAATACAGCCGAATCTGCCGGGTCTGCCGCCCGGCGCTGTCGCTGAGCGGCGTGGGTATCCGCGTGGCGCACAACCTGATCCACAACGCGCCCCACATGGCGATCAACTTCGGCGGCAATGACCACATCATCGAGTTCAACGAGATTCACAGCGTTTGCTACGAGACCGGCGACGCCGGGGCGATCTACGCCGGTTATGACTGGACCATGCGGGGACACCAGATTCGCTACAACTACATGCACCATGTCAAGGGACCCGGGCTGCACGGGGCCAACGGGGTTTACCTGGACGATATGTTTTCCTCCGCGACCCTCTACGGCAACGTCTTTCAGGAGGTGAACCGGGCGGCCTTCATCGGCGGTGGGCGGGACAACGTGGTGGAGAATAATCTCTTCGTGGACTGCAAACCGGCGCTGCACGTGGATGCCCGAGCGGTCGGCTGGGCCAAGGCCAGCGTCGAGAACCAACTGACCGAACGGCTCAACGCCATGCCCTACCAGCAGCCGCCGTGGAGCCTGCGTTTCCCTCAGCTTCTGACGGTCTTGCAGGATGAACCGGGCCTGCCCAAAGGCAACCTGGTGACCCGCAACATCTGTTTCGGCGGGGTCTGGGACGAGATCGAGAAGGTGGCCATCCCGCTGGTCACGATGCAGGACAACCTGGTGGGCGAAGACCCGCACTTCGTCGACGCGGAGCACGGCAACTTCCAGCTCAAGGACGATTCTCCGGCCTACGGGCTCGGGTTCCAGCGTATTCCGATGGAAAAGATCGGCCTCTACGAGAGTAAGCTCCGTGCCTCCTGGCCGGTGCAGCACGAGGTGCGGCAGGCCGCACCTCACAAACCCGCTGGAGACAAGCCATGAAGATGCTGAAGACCGTGATTTTCGCCTGGGCCGTGGCCACCGTGAGAGCGAGCCGCGGGGCGGACGAGCCTGTGCCGTTGCTGCGCAATGGGGGCTTCGAGCAGACGCTCGCCGTGCCCGGCCTGCCTGAGAGCGGTGGCAAATCCGGCGGCTGGACCCTGACGGGCAGCCCGCTCGCGCCCGCGGAGTGGACCCTGAGCGGCTGGTTCACGGGCGAAATGAGCGTGCTCGCCGACGATGCCTGTGAGGGCAAGCGTTTCCTCAGAATCCGGGGCGGCGCGGAACGGCAGGCGCAGATTTACCAGGCCTGTCCCGAGGTCCGAGCCAACCGTTCCTACCAGACCTCGCTCCGCTACCGGGGAGGTCCGGTTGAGGTTAAGGCCTACGAGTACAGCCCCGGCGGCAGCGGTCCGCACATCGAGACGGTGGTGACGGGGCCGGCAACCGACGAGCCCGGAGGCGTCTGGCGCACGGTGACCGCCGAGTACTGGCCGCCGGAGACCGTCCTGAATGTCAGCCTCGTGGTCGCGGTCGAGACGGGCCGGAGCGCTGATCTCGACGACTTCCGGATTCAGGAAACGCCAGCGGCAGCGACGCCGGCCGGCCCCGGCTGGATCAACGTGCTTGATTATGGCGCCTCGGGCTCGGAGTTCCAGACCACGGCCAGCACCACGGCCGGCGCGAAGCAGATCACCGTCGCGAACCCAGGTGACTTCAGGGCCGGTCAAGGCGTGATGATTTCCAAGTGCCAGCCGCACTACAGCAGTGCTGTCTTGCGCGGTCCGGGCAGCTACTACGGCACGACGCAGCCGCTCGATGGGGTGGCGGAGTTACGCGGCTTCGATGGCAGCGCCGGCGACTGGCTGGTGTTCATCCTCGACATCGAGGGCGACCAGCCGCTCTGCTTCCGCTGGAGTGACGATCTCGCCCGCAGCTGGAAGGCCAAGCAGGTGCCCATCACCTGGGATTGGCAGACACTCAGCGGCGGGATGGAGGTGAAGTTCCTCAAGCGCGACCTGAAGCCCGGGCACGGCATCACCTTCAGCGCCCGCACCCAACTGGTGACGAAGATCGAGAAGATCGAGGGCAACACGCTGTGGCTGGAGGCAGCGCCGACGAAGACCGTGACCGATGCCGTGGTCCGGCACTGTGAGGCCGCGGCCCTGCAAACCGCGATCGACCGGGCGATCCGCACCCGGCGCAACCTGTACTTTCCGGTTGGTTACTATCGCCTCGAACGCGGGCTCTCGGTCCGCAACGGCGCCCTGCGCATCGAGGGCGCGGACGGCGTCCACACCGTGCTCGACATCAGCGATGGGACGGGGTCGGTCTTCGCGCTCGCTGGCGGCAGGGAGGTGACGATCCGTAACTTCCGCATGCTTGGCCACACGGGGTTGGCCGAGAAGCCGGGGACGATGCAGAATGCCACGGGGAACCCCTTCTGGTGCTGCGCGCTCAAGGGCTGCAACGCGGTATCCATCGCCAATACCGAGCGGGTGTTGTGCGAGAATGTGCATGTCTCGCGGATGTCGGCCGAGGCGTTCTACTGCCAGGGCAGCGGCCGCACCGCCGCCGACAAAGGCCAGGATATCTACACCAAGTCGCTAACCTTCCTCCGTTGTTCCGTGACCGACTGCGCCGCCAACGCTTTCAACAACAATGACACCAGCGAGAATACCTCTGTGCTCTACTGTCGGATCGACGGCGCCGGCTGGCATGCGTACGAAGGTCCAGGCCGCTTTATCAAGCTCATCGGCAACTACATCCGCAATTCTGGGCCGTTTACGGTTGGCGACATGAGCCACCGTTACCAGCCGCTGCTGGAACTCGGCTGTGGCCAGGCGATTGTGGCCGACAATGTCTTCGAAGGCTGCAACGGCCTCAACGGCGGTATTGTGATCAACCACGGTTCAACTCAGGTTGCGATCACCAACAACCTCTTCATCAACTACCGTGGCACCGCCATTACCGTCACCGGTCAGACCACCCGCAATTCCTATCCGTCGCAGCAGGCTGTCGTCAGCGGCAACCTCATCGATCTGACCGCCGTGGGTGGCGCGGCGGCGGCCCGGGCCGGCATCGTCATTGCCGCCTCGGACGTGACCGTCAGCGATAACCAGGTCTACGTGCGTGGCGAAATCGACCCGAGCGTGACCGGTATCCGTATCGCCGAGCCTGCCGTGAATATCCTGGTGCATGACAACCTGATTCGCAACGGCGGCTATGGCATCGTGGCGCAACGTTGCCGGTCCAGCGTCACTGCGGTGGCCGAGGATGGCAGCTTCCGTGAAGGCAACCTGCCGCTCGAGTGGCCCGGGGGCCATCGTTACCGCGGCTGGAACCTGGCCTGGCTCGGCGGCACTGAGCCGAACCCGCTATGCACGATCGCCGAGTTCGACGCGGAGACCTGCCGCTTCCGGCTGGCCCAACCCCGGCGGGTCAGCGTCGGCGATGCCTTCGCCATCTTCCCACCCTCCGCCAACTGGACCATCCACCACAACACCATCACCGACTGCCGCCGTCCAGTGACCCTCGATGGTTACGGCAGCCCGACGTCGGTCTTCCGCGACAACACCGTCACCCGCGGCCAGGCAACCGGCGTGGAACAGGCCATCGCTGTGCTCGGTGAGTACAAGCTCAGCGGTAATCTCATCTACGGCTTTGACGAAGCGGCTTCGGCGGCCTTGGCCCTGCATCCCTGCCGTATCGGAAGAGAGCTGCGCAACCTCTACCGCGACAACGTTTTCCAGAACTGCACCACGCCCGTGCAGGAACGCGCCAAGGGACTGTGGGCCGCGTCCATCAAGCAGGGAAACACGTTCCTCGCCTGCCCCGGCGCCCCCCAGACCGACGCCACCGCCACCACCGAGCCGCCGGTGGCTTTTCTGCCGAGCGAGACTCCGCGGCTGGCGGTATTCGAAGCCGTGAAGATGACGCCGCTCGCGGCCCTCGATGGCCGCGTCGACGAGTGGCCGTGGACCGACAAAAACCGCGTGGCGGTCACCCAGTTCACTCCCCAAGGCGACCCACTCCTCGAGCCGAAAGGACGCCTCTGCGCCGGCTGGGACGATGAGAACCTCTACTTTGCCATGCGTTTCACCCGGCTTAAGCGCACCCCGCTCAAGGCCGGGCTCAACTGGTCCGGTGACGGCGTCGAACTATCCTTCCGGGCGCTCGATCCGGGCCAGGTCTCGCCGATCTTCGTCCTCTGGGGAACCGTGGATGGGACGTTCAATGCCTCCGACGCCATGGGCGCTTCCGTCGAGCAGGTGCAGCGGCTCGAAAAAGGCGTCTCGTACGCGGCCGCCAGCAGCGACGACGAGTGGACGTGCGAGTGGAAACTGCCCTTTGCCGCCATGGGGCTGAAGTCCGCCCCGGCCAAAGGGTTCAAACTCAACGTCGGCGGACGCAGCCTGGCGGACGATTCCTGGGCCGCCTGGGTCCCAACCGGCGGGCGCGTCTGCGATGTGGATGCGGCGGGCGAACTGCACTTCGCGAAGTAGCGCCTGGTCATCCAGACCTCAGGAAGCTACGCACGGCGACGCGCAAGGTGAATGCCGGTCGAAAACCGGCGCAACTCCAAGCCCGAAAGGCTGACATTCGCCAGCCCAGGGCAGCGCCCTGGGTTGGCACCAACCAGCAAGATTTTCCACCCTGACGGGGTGGGACAACCTCAGGAGGCCTGGCCCTGGGCCAGTCCCTCGCCAAGATCGTGGTTGACCTGATCTTCGGCACCTATGGGATGGGACGCTGCAAGGGCGGGATTGTCGCAGGCATGCAGCCTGCAATTCGCGCTTGGGGTCCGGTACCCAGGGCGCTGCCCTGGGCTGACGGATTGTGCCCCTTCGGGGCGGCCGAACGAAGACCAGACCTCAGGAAGCTACGCACGGCGACGCGCCCGCGGGCCGAGGGCTCTGCAAGAGCCTCTAGGGATAGTACTTGTTCGAGGCGCGCGCGAAGTTCTCATAGATGACGGGGAGTTCGATGCCCTCTCGTTTCAACTCCGACTCACGGGCGGAGATCATGAACTGACGGCCCGCGATGATGGGGATGTCGGTCGGCTTCTTGCCATTGCAGGAGATCTCCAGAGCCATCCGGGCCGCCTCAGTTCCCTGCTCGAAGGAGGAGAGGCCGTAGGATACCGCCCCTCCATCTTGAACGAAAAAGCCAAAGAGTCCCACGGCGGGGATGTGGCTGTTCGCGAGGGTCCATTCCATGATCTCCTTGGGCGGAACGGTGCCGGCGGCCGATTCCGACCGTCTGATGGTGTGATAATGGGAGATCAGCAGCAGGTTGTCCTTCCCCTGAGCTCTTGTGACCGCGGCTTTCCAGTCGTCAAAGGTGCGGCACAGGACCGAGTCCGCCATTTCGAAGGGTTGCCACGAATAGCCGTGAAGTTCCCGGGTCACGAAGGTGGAGCTTTCCGAGTCGTCGGCGATATGGATGATACGATTGCGGGCCGGATAGAAGGTCACCCGCAGGGCCTCCCGGACGGAGGAGGCAGGCACTCGTTCCAAGACCCCGGTGACGTTGCTCGCCTGGTCGTAGCCGTAATGTTCAGGGGCCGCGTTGACGCCGCAGAAGATGATCTTGAGGCGCGGATCATGGAGGTACTCTTTGGCGACGTATTGCTGGGCGATGTCGTCGCAGGCAATCACGACATTGGGGCGCCAGCTGTTGATGGCCTTACGCGCGCCGACGGCGGCCTTCGCCACATCCTCCGGAGAAGGGTGGCGCTTGGCGTCCATGTAGTAGTAGCGCACGGATACACGTTTGCCCTTGATCACCCGCCCAAGCCCCTCGTTGACTTCCTCGACCCAGGAGAAATCGGGGGCATAACTGTGTAAGACGAGGAGGTGAGGCCGTTGAGGACCGCCGACGAGGGCGCGATCTCAAGGATCAGCAACATCGTAATCGCGAAAATAGACGGGATGAATTCGTCGGACAGGCTGAACATCCACATGACGATGGTGGCAGCGAAGATGGCGAGGAAGCTGGAGGCGTCAAGACCGAGCCCCAGCCTGGGCCGCAGGTAAAGGATGATACAGGGCACGATAATGGCGAGCAACCAGCCCGCCAGTTTCAGACTTACGGGAATCTTGATTCTCATCATGTGCTTTTCTTTGCAGGAAAGGGGCGCAGGGGGAGCCGTCGGCCCGAGGCCGGAGAGGGGCCAGACGACCCGGGATTCCTTTCCGGCGCAGTCGGCCGTCGTCAGCGGCCTACAGCGGCAGTACCCAGAATTGCTTCGGGGGCACGCCGGTAACGACGTAGTAGATCGTGCCCACGATGCTGGGGACCACGGCCCCGAAGATCTCGCCGGCGATGAGGCCGAAGAACAGCGGTTTCAGGGTCTGATAGAGGCGGCTGCCGCCGTACTTAACGATGGCGCTCTTGAGCAGCCAGCCGAGGATGAACGAGCCACTCAGCCGCCAGGGGGGCTCGGTCGCCCAGGTGAGGAAGAGCACCGGGTGCAGGGGCCACCAGGTGGTGCGCAGGCGGCCCAGGTAACACAGCAGGGCCAGCGCCATGCCAGCGGCCAGAGCCGCCATGCAGAAGCCATTCGGCGCCATGGCCCCAAAGCGCGCCCAGCCACGCAACGCTGAGGCCTTTTCCAGGCTGCCCTGGGCTTTGAGCATCTCCAGCGCGTTGACGGTGTTGTCGAAGGCCATCTTCGGCACATACTGCCCGGCCCAGCCGTCCCATTTGGCGTAGCCCAGATCATACTGGAAGTAAAGCGTCACCGGCAGCGCCACCAGCAGGCCAAGTACGATGGCGACCGCGAACAGGCAGGCGCTTCGTCCCAGCGGCACCCGCCGAATCTGCAACAACTTGAGGCTGTTGACGACGAACGGCATCAGCGACTCGCGCGGGTCGACCAACAGGACCGTGGTCAGCATGAACATGATCAGCAGCGGGCGTGGACCCAGAGCCTGAGTGCCCATCAACCCCCAGACCGCGACGCAGGGGAAGAAGAAGGGCTGGTTGTAAAACAGGCCGGTCTCGGCGAAAACCCGTCCCATCACCACGTAGAAGACCAACAGGACCCCGGCGTACATCAGCGCGATCTGCCAGCCCAACCCCACCAGCGCCAACTGGACCACGAAGGCGGTCAGAAAGAGAACAAACAACCGAGCCCCCCAGACTGCCGCTTGATCAACCTCCAGCCCACCCCCGGCGCCCAGCGCCCGACGCGCCACCGAGAGGTAGTAGTGTCGACCGCAGAAAAGCACCACGCCGAACACCCCCAGGTTCGCGCCGAAGAGGGCGAAGGTCTGGGGTTTCAACGACAGGTAACCGCTGGCCGACGGGCCGGCGCCCGAGGTCAGACTCAGGCCGTAGGTAGCGAAGGCGCCGACGACGGTAGCCCAGAGGAAAGGCCCGATGCCGAGCGACAGAGACACTTCCTTGGGCACAAAATAGGCCACGCCGATGACGGTGGCGTAGAGGATCGGCGCCAACAGCCGGGCCCCACCACCACGCTGGATGTATGGCACCAGATCAACCATCGCGGTCAGGTTGAGCTGCCGGGTGATCGGAATCATACCATCCGGGAAGAAGGTCGCCAGGAAGTTGTTGAAATGGATCAGAAACACGGCCAGAGTGCCCACCCAGAACAGCCGGTTGCGCAGCAGCGGACTCGTCGTCTCCCCGTCGGCCGGCAACAGCGAGTTGGCAAACTCCGCCAGCGGATAAGGCAGCAACTCGTGATCGGACCACTGCCGGTGCAGCACGACCGCCAGGGCGGTCAGCGCCAGCCAGAGCGCCAGAATGATGGGCAGCCAGAACGCCAGGGTGCGGGTCCAGGCTTGCCAGGGCACGTCGGTGAAGGCGATATGGCGGTTCGCCTCCCCCAGGCCCTGAACAAAGCCGTTGAGCACCCTATCCTCGTCCGCGCTGGAGTCGGCCAGCATCTGCTTCGGGACCACTTGGAGCACCTGCTTCTCGCTCCAGCCGGGGTTCAGGCGGTTGAAGTGATGCGGCAGGATCAGCGAATTGGTGAAGGTGCGCAAGAGGCCACTGGCAGGGATGCAGCAGCAAGCCAGCACGAGGCTGAGCATCACCGCCAGTTCGCGGCCGCTCAGCACCCAGCGGCGGTTGAGTCGCGCCAGCAGCGGGTTGACCACGATGACCGCAAGGATCAGCGCCCCATAGACCGCCACGGGCAGGTTGTTGCCGATCAGGAAGGTCTGGTTCAGGATGTTGTCGTTGACGTAGTTGAAGCCGCACAGGGCGACCACGCCCAGCAACCCCAGAATGACGGCTCGGATGGTCATGGTGTCCTCGGTTGACCCGCAAACTCGCTCGCACTATAGCCCTCCTGGAGCCTTCGTGGCGGGGGCGGAGGGCGCCAACCTGGCGGAAATGCAGGCGAGCCGCGGCCGCTCCATTTCCAGTGGACCGCCCGTGGCCTCACGGGCAGTGGCCGCGAGCCGCGGCCGCTCCAATTCCAGTGGACCGCCCGTGGCCTCACGGGCAGTGGCCGCGAGCCGCGGCCGCTCCAATTCCAGTGGACCGCCCGTGGCCTCACGGGCAGTGGCCGCGAGCCGCGGCCGCTCCA
>CAIZKT010000177.1:0-5700 GCA_903933565.1 uncultured Victivallales bacterium
AATGCCACGGCCGCCATCACCGGCAGCTTCACCTACACACCAGCGGCGGGTACCGTACTCACCAGGGGCACCCACACGCTGAGCGTGAGCTTCACTCCCGACGACGCCGCTAACTGGGTGACCGCGGTGGCGGAACGGTCGCTGGAGGTCGTCGATACCTCGCCGCCGAGTGTTACCGCCGTCACCCCAGCGGACGGCGCGGTCGGCGTCGCCCATGAGGCCGCGCTCTCCGTAACCTTCAGTGAAGCGGTCTTGGCGGGCACGGGGGACGTCTGCATCATGAATGCCGACGGCAGCCTGTTCGAGCGTATTCCGGTCGAGGCCCGCGGGACTGTGGTCATTGTCGGCCTGAGCGTCTCCATCGCGCCAACGCGCCTGGTGGCGGGAAGTGCCTACTATGTGCTGATCGCCGGAACCTGCTTCCATGACGTCGCCGGAAACGCATTCGCCGGGATCACGGACGCGACCACCTGGCGCTTCACCGCGCGGCAGTGGGTAGTGCGCTTTGCGGCCGCCGGGGCGGGCGCGCTCGAGGGTGAGACTATGCAGTCGGTCGACCACGGCAAGGATACGACCGCACCGGTGTTGGCGCTGGCAAACTACGGCTATGTGTTCGAGCGCTGGGACGACGAGGCGGCGGAGAACCTGGACAACCCGCGCACGGTGAAGAATGTACTGGGGGACCAGCTCCTGACCGCGTCATTCCGGCCGGTCGCCGTTGCGGTGGCGCCGCATGGCGACTTCGAGGCCAGAATGGACGCGGCGGGCGTGGCTGCGGGCACCGGCCTGTGGGACCTGAGCGGCACCTACGGCACCGCGCTGGCGGACGACTACCTCGGGCTGGATTTGACCCACGATACCGCTGGCAAACTGGTCGGCAGCGCGACGTACACGGTTGCCAAAGGCGCCACCGTGAGCATGCCCGTCAGGGGCAGTGTGAAGGGCCGTGGCGATACGGTTGTCGTCAGCCTCGCGCTGAGGGGCGCCAACCCGGCCAGGACGATCAGCGTGACCCTGGCCCTGAACCTGACGCTAGACCTCGCCAACCACCAGCTTGTGGGGTTCGTGACGGGTAGCACCAGGGTCGACGGTACGACCACCCGGGTGAACACCCACGTGGCTCTTGACATCCCGGAGTCGATGGTTGGCACCTGGACGCTGGAGTTCCAACTCGCGCAGAGCAGCCGAACCCTCACCGGAAAGGCCATTCTGACCCTTTCGCATGGGGTGCATTACACCTACCGCGTGACCGGCAGGCTCGCGGGTCAGGCAGCCGCACTGACTCTGGCCGGCGACCCGAGCGACCCGGCCGCGAGGGGGATCAAGATCCATGCCACCACGATCACGCTCGAAGGCGAGTACGCCAGGTTAGGCCGTTTCTCCTGCCGGGGCTACGGGCAGACCGTGGTCCGGTAAACACGGGGCGGCGGCAGGCTTATTCATCCTTACATGTCCGCTTTTGGACCAGTGCCGTTCCCACGTTAGCAACTGCACTTTTGGACCAGTGCCGTTCCCACGTTAGCAACTGCACTGTAGTGCTTTAACTATAATACGTAGCGTCCCAATGGCCTTGCTGAAGGTTTTTCCTGGCGATAAGCGCGTGCAGCGCCAAACGCTTGCGGTCTCGGACAGGTGGATGGCACCGGGGCTGGCCTGCATGCCGTCGAGGTGCTTGGATTCCAGGCTCGTAGTGACGCCTTGAGGCGTTCAGAATCAAGGGCCTACAGGCCTCAGCCCAACGCCTTTTCGGTCTCGGCGATCGCGGCCTCGATGAGGTCCATGCCCTTCTCGGCCACTTCGTTAGGCATGATGATGGGCGGACTCATGCGCAGGATGTGCCCCGCCGGAATCCAGGCCAGGCCTTTGGCGAAGGCGCGCTGGTAGACCATCTTGCCCGCCGCGTCGAAGGGCGTCTTGGTTGCTTTGTCCTTGACCAGTTCGACCCCCAGCAGGCAACCCTTGCAGCGCACGTCGCCGACGATCTTGTAGCGGGACTTCCAGGACTCCATGCGCTTGATGAACAGGCGCTCAAGTTCCTGCGCATGCTCCAGCAACCCCTCCTCCTCAATCACTTCGAAGCAGGCCAACGCCGCGGCGCAGGCCATCGGGTTGCCGCCGTAACTGCTGGAGGCTGAAATGGCCTCAAAGGTCTCCATGAACGGCTCCCGCACCGCCACCGCGGTCACCGGGAAGCCATTGCCGAAGCCCTTGCCCAGGGTCACCACGTCGGGCAACACGCCCCAGTGCTCCATGCACAGGATCTTGCCGGTGCGGCCCATACTGGTCAGCACCTCGTCGGCCATGAGCAGCATCTTATGCCGATCGCAGAACGCCCGCAGCTTGGGAAAGAAGTCGTCCGGCGGGATGACGCTGCCGCCCCAGCCTTGGATGGGCTCGATCACGAACGCGGCCACCTGATGGGCCGTGGCCCGCTCGTAGTATTCCTCGTAGAACTCGATGTAGCGGTCCGTATCGATGCTCCCATCGGCCTTGCTCCACTGCGGGCGGTAGGGGTTCGGGCGCGGCACCATGTGGAAACCGGGGGCGCGGGTCGGCCCATACACGGACGAGCGAATCTCGGCCAGCGAGACGGCGCCCTGGGTCTTGCCGTGAAAGTCGTAGAAGCAACTGATGAACTCGTGCTGGCGCGTGGCGGCGCGGCAGACCCGCAGGCCGGCCTCCACCGCAGCGGTGCCGCAGTCGTAGAACTGGTAGCCCTTCAAGTCTCCCGGCAAGCACTGCGCCATCTTCTCCACCAGTCGGGTCTTGATCTCGGTGGTGAAATCATGGCAGTTCATCAGCTTGCCGGCATAGCGCTGCACGGCCTCGCTGATCTTGGGATGGCAGTGCCCCAGCGTGGTCACGTAGATACCGCTGGAGAAGTCGATGTAGCGGTTGCCGTCCACGTCGGTCAGGGTGCAACCGCTGCCCTCCTCAAAAGCGACCGGAAAGAGCTTCACCTGGCCGCTAAGGCCCTTGAAGTGCCGACAGCAGCGCTCGTGCAGGGCCTTGGATTTCGGGCCGGGCGGCGGCACCGTGACCGACGGCCACTGGCTCAGGTCGAGACGGTACGGAGTCGGGTTGTAGGTTCCCATAGCGTGTCACCTTTTTCGTTGGGTCTTGCGTCATCCGTCATGGGCTAGTGGGCAACGTCGCGCCTCAGTAGCCCTTATTCCAGTGCGGCTCGATGTTCGCCGCAATCGCCTCGCTGACATACACATCCGTACGCATAGTCTGCAAGATTGACTGCGGCAGCAACGGCGTCACCGGCCCGTGCAGTACCAGACGCGAGGTCAGCCGCTGCCAGGAGGCAAAGGAGCCATCCACGGTGATGCCATGCATGTCAAAGCGGTGCTTTGAACCGATGACTTCGGCCGGGCCAATGGTTGCCGCCTTGGGCGGCACCGCGCAGAGGTCGCCGCTCATGCCGAAGGCGCCATGCAGCGAGTTCTGCGCGATGGTGAACGGACTGAGCGTAGCCACCCGCGGCCCGAAGGTCTTCCACTCCTCCAGGGGCGCGGCAAACTCAGGCGCGTCGGGCTCGATGAAGGCCAGATGGCCGGTCCAACCGGGACCGCTGTAGCAGCAATCGGCGCCGCCGAGGTCCGCCAGCATCTTGCCGTAATCGTTCAGGTTGCGGTTGCTGAGGCCCTGAATCTGCCGCTCCGGCGGTCGCAGCACCGGGTCGAGGTGCGCATAGAAATGCCGCTTCATCGAGTACAGAAACCCGGCTTCCCAGGTCTCCGGAGCGATCTCGCCCTTCTCGTTGGCATACTCATCCATATTGAAGGTGTAGAGCTTCCGGCAGTCGACCTGGAAGCGGTTGATGAGGCTGGCCAGTTGCCGGTAGCCATCCGGCCAGGGTTGCGGCGTGATCAGGACGCAGGTCCGCCCCGCGTCGGCCGCGGTCTTGATGCGGTAGAACATGTCCGTCAGCCAGAGAAAGCCGAGCTCCGCCCCGGGGACCACCTGAATCCGGAAATCGGGGTTGTGGTGTTTGCCGATGTCCTCCGTACGGATGGCACGGCAACGCTCGATGGCCGCCAGGTCTTGGAACGGAATGAAGGTCGCCGGTTTCCAGGTAAAGCTGCTCATGTCAGTCCACTCCCTCCATCGTGTACACACAGACCCCCGCGACCCAGGTGCGCCGCGGTACGAGAGTCGCTCCCTGCCAGAGGACTAGATCGGCATCGGCACCCACCCGCAGGACGCCCTTTCCAGACAGCCCCATCAGACGGGCCGGATTGGCCGTGCCCATGGCCCAGACGCACTCGGCCGGTACATCCTGCGCGAACCACGCCAGCAGGTTCGCCATCCCGCGGTTCATGGTCAGAGCACTACCGGCCAAAGCCCCGGCAAACTTGTGCTCGCCGATGATGCGAGCGGCTCGGTCCGGGTGTGCATAGATGCGGAAACCCCAGGGCGTGTCGTACTCGCCCGGCGGCAGTCCGGCGCCGACATTGCTGTCGGTGATCAGAATGACCTTCTCCCAACCTTTCGCACACAGTCCCAAGCGCACCGCGGTCGGTTCTACGTGTACCCCGTCGGCAATGAAATCCACCGTGACCCGCCGATCTGCCAGAATCGCCTCGACACAGGCCACGGGGCGAACCCCGAGGTCGGTCTCGGGCTGCGGGTAGAAAACGTCATAGAAGTGCGTGGCGTGGTGCGCCCCCGCGTCGATGGCCCTCTGGGTTTGCGCCAGGGTGGCGCCCGTGTGGGTGATGAAAACACGGACATCCGCCGCAACCAGCGCTTCAATGACCGGAATGATGTGGGTCACGTCCGGGCTGATCGACATCGCCGCCACCCGCCCGCCCCCGGCGGCCAGAATCTCCCGCAACAGCCCCAGATCACCGGGAATGATCGTACACCCAGCCCCCGTGAAGGCCAGGAAGGGCCCCTCGACGTGTACCCCCGGCAGGCAGACACCGCTCACCCCGGAGAGCGCGCCGCAGGTCTCGGACAGCAACTCGAGGAAGGCCCCTTCGGACTTGCCGATGAGGGTCGGGTAGGCGCAGGTGCAGCCGTAAGCCGTCAACGTCGCCGCCGCCTGCCGCAGTTCCTCCGCCCCGGCTTCGTAACGAAAGCGCTGAAGGCCATGCGTATGCACATCGATTAAGCCGGCACTCAGCAGCCGGCCCTGGGCGTCAACGCGCTCGTCGGACTCGGCGGCTCGCACCCCCGGCCCCAGCGCCGCAATCCGCTCGCCCACCACCCGGATGCCGCCCGCAATCAGGCCCACCCCCGGCATCGCCAGAATGGCGTTCTCAACGCAAAACGATGGTGCTGACCTCATGAAGCGTGATCCTTGCTAGCGGCTTCCCGTCAGCTTCGCTCGGCGGCCTGAGACAGGCGCCCCGCGCCGCACCCCTGACGTCACGGAGCAAGCGCCCGCCGGTATCCTGAACCTGGGCCGGGAACTATCATCTGAGAAAACCTGCCGCGCAAGCGCCAGGGCTGTTTCAGGGCGCAGGTCAGTTCCGTAGGGGTTCGCTTGTCTGAGAACCGCAGAGGGTCAAGGGCCTGCCCGCCGTGGTGGGTCTCGATCCGCCATCCCACCGCTACGGTTTCGCGGTGGCACCACCAGCCGCGGAAGCGCGGGTTCGCCTCTGCCTCTTCAGCCCCGAAGGGGCGCCATCCCTCAGCCCAGGGCAGCGCCCTGGGTACCAGGCATACCCCAGATTCTCAGCCCCGAAG
>CAIZKT010000178.1:0-5170 GCA_903933565.1 uncultured Victivallales bacterium
CGCTACCCTGGGTCACATGTGGACTTGGCCTCCTACCCCAACGGGGTTGCGTCATAGAACCATGACGCAACCCGGTTGGGGTAGACTGGGTTCACTGCCTTGATCACCCAGGGTAGGCCGACGCAGCGGCCTGCCCTGGGCTTGGGTACGCAACCCCGTTGGGGCAGGATACGCACTCGCACCTGAGTAGTCACCTCCAAGCAAATGTGTAAGAGGGCGTCTAAGGCTCTGGAACCGGGAGTAGCATGAGCGCCCACTCCTTGGTGTAACGCCATATGATGATGCAATGTGAAGCTAAAAGTCGAGGGTTGACCCCAAATCACACACCGGTGAAGCCACCGTCGACGATGAGTGTTTGCCCATGGACGTGCGCGCTCATGGCGCTGGCCAGAAACAGCATCGGCCCAATGATATCATCGACTTCACCGAGCCGCCCGGAGGGGATGGGTTTGCAGCGCGCGGCCAAGGCTTCCGGGTGGTCGAACAAGGCGCTGTTGATGTCGGTGTTGAAGATGCCCGGGGCAATGGCGTTGACGTTGATACCGTGCTTGGCCAGCCCGCCTGCCAGGCAGCGGGTCAGGCCCACGAGTGCGCTCTTGGCCGTGGCATAGGCGATCAGCGCCGCGCCCTCCTTGAACGCCGCGGTGGACGCGATCTGGATGATCTTTCCGCCGCCCTGCTCGGCCATGATCCTGCCCGCCTGCTGCGACAGTTCGAACACGGCGTCGAGGAGAACCGACATATCGGCGTCCCACTGCGGCAGCGGGTATTCGAGCACGGGGGCACAGTGCAGATAGCCGGCGTTGTTGATCAGGATATCGAGGCGACCGAAGTGCGTGCGGACCCTCTCCAGTAACCCGGTGCGCTCCTCCCGCCGGGCCAGATCGACCTGGAAGTAGGCCGCCTCGCCGCCGCCGTCGCGGATCTGCCGCACTACCTCGTCTGCCTCGGGACTCTTGGCGAGGATGGCGGTCTTGGCACCGCGGCGCGCCAACTCCACCGCCATGGCTCGGCCCAGTCCCCGGCGGCCGCCGGTCACGGCCGCCACCTTCCCCGAGAAGTCGAAGTAGTCACGCATGGCTTGCCTCCGGCGCTACTCGACTGCCTCGTAGGCGACGCTGCTGTGCTTGCCCTGGTCTTTCTCGTAGCTCGCCTTGATCTCGGCGGGCGCGAGAGCGCGCCGGTAGATCTTGACCTCGTTCAGCAGGCCGATGAAGGGTTGCCAGCTAGAGCCAATGGAGAGGTCGCCACCCTCGACGTCCAGCGCGCCGGTGAAGGCGGCCGGGATGTCCTGGGCGCTGTCCAAGGCGCCGTTGAAGTAGTAGCGGGTCTTGGCGTTGGCCCGTTCGACCACAACCACGAAGTGCGTCCAGGCGTTCGGCGGAATGACGCCGGCGGGCCGGTTGGTGCAGCCGACCTTGTTGGCGTCGACCATCTCCAGGAACGGCTTTCCTTCGGGGGTCAGGTTCAGGTTCCACCAGGTGGTGGGATAGGCGTTCTTGCTCATGAACCTGCGGCGCGGGTCTTTGGAGTCGATGGTGAGCGTAGTTGGGCAGAGCCAGAGCTCGAGGCTGAAGTCGGTCGTGCCGAAGCGCAGGGTCGGGTCATCCTTGATGGTGGCGCTGTGGGCGACCGGGTCGCAGAGCAGCGCAGCGCCGAAGGTACCCGTGGCCCAGCCGGCGCCGACGTCCGCATCGTTACCGCACCCCGAAAGGTCCTTGGCGGTGTACCCGTCGCCCTCGTCGAAGCTCCAGTATCCGGCCAGGGCCTGCGGGTTGGCGGGCAGGGGCGGTCTGGTGGCGAGCGGCCGTTTCGGGGGCCGCGGTGGTGGTGGCGTCGCGAGTTCTTCAGCCGTGCCCAGCTTCAGGTTGTCGATGTAGAAGACGGTGGCCGCGACGCTGGTGCTCGAGATGCCCAGCCATTCGATCTGGCGGAAGCTGCGGTTGAGGTAGGGCAGTTCCTTGAGCACCGGCTCCCGCCCGGGAACACGGAGAGCGAGCTGGTAGGTCGGCGGCGCACCCTCGCCCAGTTCGATGGCAATCTCGACCCGTACCCATTCGCCCAGAGGCATGGTGCCGACCTCCTGGTTGCTGGCGGTGACCTTGCCGTCAGGGGCGACCGACACGGTGGGGCCGACCACGTAGGGGCTGCCCTCGTATTGCCGCAGCTCCACGTAGAAACTGGCGGGCGCGTCCTGGCGGTTGAGCATGTCCCAGGAGAGCTGGACCTTGCCGCGGGTGTAGGTCTTGCGATAGTAGACGTGGGGCGTCCAGTTGTTTTTCTGCTCTGGGGCATCGGTGAATTTGAGGCTGCGAGTACTGGCCGCGGCGGTCTCCGTGGACACCTGCAGCGCCGCCCCGTTTTCGCCCTTGATAATCTCTCCGTCGAGCGGCTCTGCGCCGGGCTCATCCGTCTCGAAACCGAAGTTGATGATCAGCGGGGTCTCCACCGGCGGCGGGACCTCCAGGAGCGTCCGGTTCGGGTACTGGCCGGGCAGGTTCACCCAGGCCGGCTCGCCGTACAGGCCGGTCGGGCTAAGATCAATGTCCTGGAAGCCGAGGGCAAGGGCAGGGGAGTTCGGTTGCAGGCGGAAGTTACCAGCCTGGGGATTGACGAAGAGTGGGTCGGCGACGACCGAGCCCGCGTCGTTGCCCTTGGCCTGCCAGGCGGCGAAGTCGAGGCCGGCAAAGACGGGCGCCCCGGCGGTGCTCCAGTAGAGATTGCGCTCGAGTTTCCAGTTGCCATCCTTCCAGACGCCCCCGAGCATCTGCGGGAGGTCGGCGTAGACCAGGTTGCCCACTGCGGCGTAGTGACAGGGAATGTCCTCCCGGCAGCGCTGGAGCTGTCCCTTGCCGCCGAGAGCGAAGATGTTGTTGCGGATGGTGTTATCCTTGCCGTAGTGCTGGAAGAGTGGGCAGGTCCTGACCCGGTAGACCACATTGTTTTCGATCAGGATCTCCGAGCTGCCCTCGTCGGGGTAGATGCCGGAGCCGTGCGAGACGGGGGCGTAGTTGAAGACGTCGTGAATATGGTTGTAGCGTTCGGTGGTTCCCGGCGAGATGCCCAGGGTGTAGATGCCCCCCATATCGCCCAGTCCATCGCCATTTCCGAGATGATGAATGTAGTTGTAGTCGAGGGTGTTGTGATGGGCAGAACTGGGTTGGAAACCCCACGACCAGCCGCAGGAGATGCCGGAGTAGTCGAAGTTCGAGATCTCGTTGTGGGTCACGGTGTTGTAGGAGCTCCTGCCGATCCAGACCCCGTGGGCGCCGCGGAACAGGTACGAGCCGTCGTGGATGAAGCAGTTATCCACCGTGATGCGCTCCGTCGGCGCCGCCTCGTTGATTCCCCAGCCGCCGCCGATGTACACGCCGCCGCCCCCGAGATCGTGGATGTGGCAGCGCTCGAGACGCACGTCCGTGCAGCCCTCCGCCAGCCAGATGCCGTGGGCGCCGGTGTGGGCGATATCGCAGTCCACGAAGCTGGCCTGGCGCAGGCCGACGGCCTGGATCAGCCCAGGCTGGAAGATCTCGCCCTGCCCCGGATTGCGCACCCGCCGCAGTTGCGAGTTCGTGTGCTGGAATGAGATGCCGCGGAAATGCAGGTACTCGACGAAGGCGCCCTTGACGGGTTCGCCCTGGAACTGGATCAGGCTCGAGGTAAGCACCGGCGCGCAGGCTTCGACGTCCGCCATGGTCTCCCCCGGCAGCGGGTAGTAATACAGCCTGCCGGTGGCCTGGTTGAGATACCATTCGCCGGGCTCGTCCAACCCCTCAAAGACGTTCTCGACGTAGTAGCGCTGCTGCTTTTCCCAGTTGCCCATGGCCCAGGGGGCGGGCTCCCGCAGGGTGACCAGACGGGCTTCCGAGTCCACGGTTTGGAGGTGGTAAATCGAGGTCTCCCAGGAGTGGTACACCACGACGATGACGTCGTCGAGGTTCTCCCACGCCTTCAGGTCGCCTTCCTTGAAGTAGAAAGCGCGCCGCTCGCCCTTCGACACGGGGCCATCAGTGCGCAGGAACTCGCGGCGGTTGGGGATTCTGGCGCGGGTTCGGCGTTGCTCGTTGACGAAGAGTTGGTTAAAGCTCCAGGCGCGGCCCGCCGCCTTGGGCAGGTCCACACGCCAGAGTTTGCCAGCGCAGCGCGTGCGGCTCTGGAGGCTATCGTCAAGCGTCCAGCCGGTGATGAGCGTGCCGCCGCTAATGATGGGGTTTTCGCCGGGGTAGGCCGCGAAGGTGATGGGGGCGTCCTGGCTGCCGGAATCAGCCGCCGTGAATACCAGCGGCTTGGCCTGGCGGTAGGTCCCGCCCCGCAGCAGGACGGTGACCGGGGCCTGCGGACCTCCCGCCGCCACCGCTTTGATCTCACGGATGCGTTCCTGCGCCCTGCCGAGGCTGGCCAGCGGTCCGTCGGTCCCGGCCGGGTTCGGCGCTGCCGACCGACCTGACCAGGCGTCATTGCCCGCGGTGGAGACGTGCAGAACCAAGCCCTGAGTCTGTCCCTGGCTCGGCGGTATCCAGGCGAGACTCAGCAGCATGGACGTACAGCAGGTCAGGCACCGGCGTGTCTGCGTTCGCATCATTCTGGCCTTTCGGTGCTGGCGGGAACGCGCTGGCGCACGGCCGTCGGTTCCCCGCACTGTCCTTCCACACACCCTATCCACTTCCGCCCCACCCGATGTCCGGAAGAAAGATACTTCGGTTTCCGTGCGCCGATAGGCTACGGCTTTCATGACCTCGAGAATGTCGTTGATGAGGTTACCGTTCTCGCAGCCAGCCAAGTCGAGGAACTTGGTGAAGGCAGGCAGGTCTCTGGCCAGTGCCTCGTCGTCGACCTCCTCTTTGAGATAGGTGGTCACCTAGCTGGCCAGCCGGTCCCGCTTGAGATGGGCTGTAGCCGCCAGGAAGACACTGGGAAGTCCCCCGAAACGCAGAAAGTCGGGCAGCGCGAACCTGTCTCTGACTTCCATGTAAGACAGGGGTAAGAGCTTAGTGGATGCTGGGGGTGGGGCGCACGTCAGTTCCGTAGGGGCTTCTGCCGGGCACGCGGCGCGCTGGTCGAGGCGGAATAGAGATACCATCCCTGAGCGTCTCTTCCGCCCGCAGGGCGTGGAGGTCGGCGGGCCGTCATGCCGACGGGCAGGACTTGCGCCGTCTCTGGATGGGGATAC
>CAIZKT010000179.1:0-1550 GCA_903933565.1 uncultured Victivallales bacterium
GGCATCGCGGGCTCCAGGCCGCACAGCGAGCGATAACGCAATCCCCAGGAGCCGGCGGACTCCGCCGTATCGCCTGGAGCCGGCGGTCCGCACCGGCTTTGCCGGGGCTTCCGCCGTATCTGGGAACCGCAAACCATCGCGAACTGGCCTCGCGACCTCAGTTCAGCTTCCAGAACATAGGGTCAGCCACTCTCCAGTCTGTTATAGGCACCGGATAGGACAGACGCCCTCGGACGATGGTTGCTTGAACCCGTGGGCTTGGGACCCGCCCAGCAGGACCTCTGGCGCCCTTGCCACACGCAGTCCATAGGGCCGACGCGCGATATGGAGCGCGTGCGGCAGAGGGCCGCGGACACGGCCCGTCGACGCCGCTTTCACTGCCGGCGGTACGACGGCGGTCGTTTCTTGAAACAGCCATGCCTCCCTCTCGCCACCCCTGGCGCTCCTCCCGTGCCGTGCCATATTCCCCCGCACGGCGGTCGGTGCCGTGCCCGGAGGTGGAGATGCCGGATCTGTTCAAGCCGCTGTTCAACCCCAATCTGCTCAAGAGCCGTGCCGCGCACTTCGCCCCCGGTTTCAGCGCCGAGCAGACGCGGGTGGTGGAGAACTGGGCTCGCACCGCGGCGGACCCGGCCTTCCGCGCCGAGAAGGAGAAGCCCTTCCAGGGCCAGTTCCTCACCGACCTCTTCGGCGGCCTGCTTGGCTATGTGCTCCCGGCCGGACACCTCGACGCCTACAACCTCAAGGCCGAGTCCGCCTCCACCGAGACCAAGGGCGTCCTGCGCCACCTCCGCATCCTTGACCTCGCCTGCGGCTCCGGCGCCTTCCTGATCGCGGCCTTCGACTTCCTGCACGCCGAGTACGTCCGCACCAACGAGCGCCTGGCCGCCCTGCGCGGCGGTCAGCCCGAACTCTTCGACCTCGACCGCGAAATCCTCACCCGCAACCTCTTCGGCGTCGACCTCAGCCCCGAATCGGTCGAGATCACCAAGCTGTCGCTCTGGCTCAAGACCGCCCGCACCGGCAAGCCGCTCAACGACCTCGATGCCAGCATTCGCTGCGGCAACTCCATCGTCGCGTCGGCGGCCGACCTGCCGGCGGATCTCGCGGCCCACGCCTTCGACTGGCCGGCGCAGTTCCCGGATGTCACCGCGGCGGGCGGCTTCGACTGTGTCATCGGCAACCCGCCCTACATCCGGCAGGAGTGGTTGAGCCCCTGCAAGACCGCCTTCCAGCGCGAGTTTCGCTGCTACGCCGGCACCGCCGATGCCTACCTCTACTTCATCGAGCGCGGCCTGCAGCTCCTGTGCCCCGGTGGCCGGCTCGGGTTCATCACCTCCGGCACCTTCGCCAATGCGAACTTCGCAGCGCCCTTCCGACAGTGGCTGCCGAGCGTGGCGCGCTACAGCCGTCTGGTGAACTTCGGCGAGAACCAGCCTTTCGCGGACGCCGAGATGGTCTTTCCCACCATCTCGATCCTGGAGAAGGTCCCCGCGGCCTTGGACCGCCCGGGGCCTCCCGGGCAGTGGCCGCGAGCCGCGGCCGCTCCA
>CAIZKT010000180.1:0-7205 GCA_903933565.1 uncultured Victivallales bacterium
CTGCTGATCGACCCGGCCTGCGGCTCGGGGCACTTCCTGCTCGGCGCCTTCCGCCGCCTGCTGGAGCACTGGCGGCGCCAGTTCCCGGCCATGAACGACCGCGAGCGCGTCAACCGCGCCCTGGCCGCCATCCACGGGGTCGACCTCAACCCCTACGCCGTGGCCATTGCTCGCTTCCGGCTGCTGCTGGCGGCCATGCGCGAGACCGGCGTCACCCGCCTGGCCGAGGCCCCGGCTTTCCGCTTCAACCTGGCCTGCGGCGACTCGCTCCTGCACGGAGCGCCGGCTGGCGAACAGCAGGGCCTCGGCGATCTGCACGAACTGGCCTACGTCTACAAGAGCGAGGACCTGGGCGAGCTGCGCCGCATCCTCACCCCCGGCCGCTACCATGCCGTGGTGGCCAACCCGCCCTACATCGTGGCCCACGACCGGGTGCTGAACGCCGCCTACCGCGAGCGCTACCCCCAAGTCTGCCACCGGCAGTATTCCTTGGCGGTGCCCTTCCTGCAGCGCATCGTCAGTCTGGCAGTGCCCGCCGGCTTCACCGGCCAGATCACGGCCAATAGCTTTATGAAGGCGGAGTTCGGCAAGAAGCTCATCGAGAGCTACCTGCCGACCACAGACCTGACCCACGTCATCGACACCTCCGGTGCAGAGATTCCCGCGCACGAAACGCCTACGGTGATCCTCTTCGCCCGCCACCGCCAGCCCGTGGCGCCGACGGTGCGCGCGGTGATGGGGATCAAGGGCGAACCCACGACTCCGGCCGACCCAGCCTGCGGTCTGGTCTGGTCCGCGATCCTCGACCAGGTCGACCGCCCCGGCTCGCAGAGCGACTTTGTCTCAGTGGCCGATACCCCGCGCGAGCAATTCCACAAACACCCCTGGTCCATCGGTGGCGGCGGCGCGGCGGAGCTCAAAGATGCGATAGACACGCACGCAAGCACGGCATTGTCGTCGGTCATGAACGAGTGCGGGAGAACAACACACACTGGCGAGGACGGGGTCTTCTACTACCCGGGCAACGCACTCGCCACTCGCGGCCTATCAGCCTTCGCTGTGCCGCTGGTGGAAGGCGAGCAGGTTCGTGACTTCCAGGTGTCGCCCGAGACGTGGACGCTTTTCCCATACGCCCCCGGAACCGGCGAGCGACGGGCACTCTCCGGCCCTGAAGAGCGCTACTACTGGTCTTGCCGAACACCATTGCGTGAGCGACGGGACTTTGAGCAGACCCCCGAGGAACGTGGACTCCGCTGGTACGACCATTCCATGTTCTTCCCCAATCGCTATCGTACCCCGCTCTCGATCGTCTTCGCCTTTGTGGCGACGCACAACCATTTCGTCCTGGACCGCGGCGGCAAGGTGTTCACGCAGACCGCGCCGGTGATCAAGCTGCCCGCAGACGCCACCGAGGACGAGCACCTCGCCGTCCTCGGCCTGCTCAACTCTTCCACCGCCTGCTTCTGGCTCAAGCAGGTGTGCTTCCCGCGCGGCGGTTTCCCCGAAGGCAAGTGGCAGGAGCGGATGAACATCAACTCCACGCCTCTCAGCAAGTTCCCCCTCCCGGCCGGGCGCCCGCTGGAGCTGGCCCGGGAGCTGGATCGCCTGGCGCAGGAGCTTTCCGCCCTGCGCCCCGCCGCCGTGCTACTGAGCGGTACCCCCCGCTCTTTGGACTGCGGTGGCTTGACACCGCTTTCCCAGGCCGCGCCGCGGCCGTCCCCGGACCCTGTCACCGTGCCCGGCCAAAGCGGCGTCGAGTCGGCTCGCTGCGCTCACGACCCTAGCGGGCCGCCGCAGTCCAAAGCGGCTGCGCCGCAGACTCTCCCCGCCCGCCTCGCCGCTGCCCACGCCGCCTACGACTCCACGCTGGCCCGCATGATCGCCCTGCAGGAGGAACTGGATTGGGAGTGCTATGCGCTGTACGGGCTGCTGCCCGAGGCCGATGCGGCTGCTGTCAGGAGTCCCGCCTTCAGGCGGTCCTTATCCGCTCCCCAGACGCCGGCTGAAGCCGGTACTCCTGACCTGGGGTCCGAGGAGCAGGGGCCGTGCCTGTTGCCGCCCCCCCTCCACCTCGGCGAACGCGCCTTCGAGATCGTCCTGGCGCGGCGGATGGCCGCGGGCGAGGAGCAGACGAGCTGGTTCGAGCGGCATGGTTCGACCCCGATCACCGACTTGCCCGCCGCCTGGCCGCCGGAGTGCCGTGCTGTGGTCGAGCGCCGTATCGCGCTGGTCGGCGAGGACCGCAACCTTGGCCTGATTGAGCGCCCCGAGCACAAGCGCCGCTGGAATCTCGACCCTTGGGACGAACAGCAGCAGCGCGCCCTGCGCGAGGGCCTCCTCGACCGCCTGGAGTCCTGCTTCGACCTCGATGGGCGGATGAACCTGGACCACACCGTCACCGCCGCGCCGGAGCTGCAGACTCCGCACCTGTTCAGCGCCGCCCGGCTGGCGGACCTGGCCCGCGCCGATGCGGCCTTCATGGAGATCGCCGAGGTCTACAGCGGCCGCGTCGACTTCGACGTGGCCCGCCTGGTCGCCGAGCTGGTCGCCGCCGAAAGCGTGCCGCTGCTGCCAGCGTTGCGCTACAAGCCCGCCGGCCTCGACAAGCGCCGCGCCTGGGAACGCACCTGGGACCTGCAGCGCCTCGAGGATGCCATCGAGGCGCTGTTCGAGCAGCAGCAAGGCAGGGGCGCTGCCCCCGCACCCCTGCCGGGGGACCGCAGGCCCCCCGGACCCCCCGATACTGGGCGCGGAGACGGCGGCCCGACGAAGCCGGGAGAGCAGAGCCAGAGCGCCATGTCCGGGCCGGCGTCTCCGCACCCGGTGGCCGGGCCTGAGATACAGGCGCTGGGGCTGGCGCCGGAGGCGGCCACGGCGGTGCTCCACGAGCTGCGCCAGGCCACGGCCATCGTCGCCCAGGCCAGGGCGAAGGGCATGGACCTGGCCAGCGAGCCGCTCCGCGCCCAGCTCGCTCCGCACCTCCGGGCGGCCCAGCGCGCCGCCACAGGCGACATCCCGGTGCCGCCGAAGTACAGCAGCGCCGACTTCCTCGGCGGCGACATCTGGCGCCTGCGCGGCAAGCTCGACGTGCCCAAGGAGCGCTGGGTGAGCTTCCCGCACTGCGAGGGCGCCGACGGCAGCCTGGTGCTCGCCTGGGCCGGCTACGACCACCTGCAACTCGCCCAGGCCATCGCTGAACACTACGAACTGGCCAAGCAGAATGAGGGCCGCACCCTCCTGCCGCTGCTGGTCGGCCTGGCGGAACTCATCCCCTGGCTGAAGCAGTGGCACAACGACCATGATCCCGTGTACAACGCCCGCCTGGGCGACTACTATGCAGAGTACCTCGCCGGCGAGGCCAAGGCGCAGGGCCTGACCCTCGATCAACTCCGCGCCTGGACCCCGCCGCCGGCGGTGCGGGGCCGGCGGGGGAAGAAGTAGGCGCGGGCAGGAAAGCGGTGTCGAGCCACCGCAGTCCAAAGCTTGGCCTGGTGGCCAGCGCGGTAGGGAACCGAGTCCGGGCAACGGCCGGACTCCTTGGACTGCTGCGGCTGGACGCCGCATTCGGGCGGATGTCGGCCGGCGGCGGATCGAGTGTATGACAATTGGGAGTTGTATTCCCAAGTATCAGAAGATAGCGTGAGGCATGATCCCGCGAGCCATCCAAGCTGAGTTTGAGGTCTGCCGGCGTGAAGCCCCGGTGGTGGCGGTCACCGGCCCGCGCCAGAGCGGTAAGACGACGCTGGCGCGTACATCGTGCCCGAACCGGCCGTATGTGTCGTTCGAGGACCCGCTGGTGCGCGAGCGCTTCCGGGAGGACCCCAAGGGGCTGCTGCACGATTGCCGGGACGGGGCCGTGTTCGACGAAGCGCAGCGGGTGCCGGAGCTGTTCTCCTTCCTGCAGGGCATGGTGGATGAGCGACCGGAGCCGGGGCGGTTCGTGGTCACGGGCTCGCAGAATTTCGGCCTGGTGGAGCAGATCACCCAGAGCCTGGCCGGTCGGGTGGCTTTGCTCGAGTTGCTGCCGTTTGCGGCGGCCGAGTTGGAGTCGGGGGGCTGGCTGGGTGCGGATCTGGACACGGCGCTGTTTGCGGGCGGTTTTCCGCCGGTGTTCGACCGCGGCCTGCGGCCGGGGCGCTGGTACGCCGATTACGTGGCCACCTACCTGGAACGCGATGTGCGCCAGATCACCCAGGTGCATGACCTGGGGACGTTCACGCGCTTCCTGCGCTTGTGCGCCGGCAGCGTGGGGCAGCTTTTCAACGCCTCGCGGATCGGCGCCGACTGCGGCGTCGACCACAAGACCATCCGCAAGTGGGTGTCGGTGCTGGAGGCGAGCTACGTCGGTTTCCTGGTGCCGCCCTACCACGCGAACGTGCGGAAGCGGGTGATCAAGACCCCAAAGCTGTACCTGTGCGACACCGGTCTGGCCTGCCACCTGCTCGGCATCCAGGAGCCGGCGCAACTGGCGGCGCACCCCCTGCGCGGGGCGCTGTTCGAGAACTGGGTGTTCGCCGAGATCCTCAAGCACCTGCGCAACCGCGGATCGCGCCAGCCGGTGTACTTCTGGCGCACGCATGGCGGCCAGGAGGTCGACTTCCTGGTCGAGGACGCCGGTGGGCTGATCGGGGTCGAGGTCAAGTCGGGCATGAGCGTACGTCCCGAGGCGGGCCGGTTGCTGACGGACGTGCTCCAGGAGTGGGACGGCCGGCCCCGGCGTGGGACGATCGTCTACGGCGGCGCGGAAACGGCAACCCTGGCCGGGTGCAGGCTGCTGCCCTGGCGGAGCGTCGGGCGGCTGTGGGAGAACCAGTAACGCGATCGGAAAGCGCGGCTAGGTGAAGGAGACTCGGGGATGGGTGCAAAGCTGCAGGGACTGACGCTATATGGCTACAAATCGTTCCCTGGCATTCCCGAGGGTGCTGGTACAGATGCACGACCTCCGGGGTGTCGCGTTGCGTTCGCCCCTGATGTGACCGTTCTCATCGGCGCCAACGGCGCGGGGAAGAGCAACCTGGTGTCTTTCTTCAAGATGCTGGGATACCTCGGCAGCAACGCCTTGCAGGAGTACGTCGAAACGCACGGTCGCGCCAGGGGGCTGCTGCACTTCGGACCGGCGGTGACGCGAAAAGTCGAGGCGCGCTTGCAGTTTGAGGATCTGGGTCACACCGACTGGTACACCTTGCCTCTCGGGTTCGGTGAGCCAGACAACCTAGTTGTGCTGAATGAGGTGATTGAATGGCAGGCTCAGGGAAGGACGCGCCCGTTCCACCACAGCTATCCTCTGGGCGGTCGCGAGAGCTACCTTCCCCAAGCCGCGCAGGGCGCCGACAACGCCGCGAAGCCGGCACGTGTCGTCCTTGATCTCCTGCGCGGCTGCAAGGCATTCCAGTTTCACGACACGTCGCCGACGGCTACGCTTCGACTGAGCTCTTACGTGCAGGACTGCAAGTACCTGAAGCACAATGCCGGAAACCTCGCCGCCTACCTCTACTTCCTCAAGACGCAGTATGAGGCCTACTTCACACGAATCATCAATACGGTTCGCCTGGTCTGCCCGCAGTTGCATGACCTCGAACCTGAACCCTCGCCCTTCAACCTGGCCGAGGTAACCCTGAACTGGCGTGACAAGAGCCAGCCCGACTGCCTCCTTGGCCCGCACCAGTTGTCTGACGGGACGCTGCGTTTCATCGCGCTGGCGACGCTCTTCCTGCAGCCGAAGGAGAAGCTACCCCCTGTGGTGGTAGTGGATGAGCCGGAACTGGGCCTGCATCCCAACGCCATCGGTATTCTGTCAGGACTGGCCCAAAGCGCAGGAGTGCATTCGCAAGTGATCCTCGCCACCCAGTCGCCGACTCTCGTTAGCCATTTCGAGTTGCGCCAGATCCGGCCAGTCGAGTACCACGGCGGCGCCAGCAGGGTGCTCGATCTGGCACCCGAGGAGTACGAGCACTGGCTGGAGGATTTTACGACCGGCGAACTGATGGAGAAGAACGTCCTGGGCGGAGGCCCGAGCCATGAGTAGAGTCCTCCACGTTGTTGCCGAGGGCCATGGCGAGCAGGATTTCCTGTGGCAGAGCGTAATCCCGCACCTGGGCAGACTGGGGGTTGAGGCGCGCCCTATGCTGGTGGGGAAGACCGGTCACAAGGGCGGTGTTCGTCCCTGGTCCCAGGTTCGTGACGATGCCTGCAGGCTCCTCAAGATGCATCGCCATGATCGGCCCGTATACGTGTCCACCCTGTTCGACTACTATGGGCTGAAGAGCGACTGGCCAGGGTTCACACAAGCCAGAGCACTCCCCGTGCCGGCCTCACCGGCGAGCAGAGCGTTATGCATTCAGACGGCTCTTCACGCGGATGTATGCCAAGCGCTGAACGCCAACTTCAACCCAGCCCAGTTCATTCCCTACATTCAGATGCATGAGTTGGAGGCGCTCATCCTGGCGCAGCCAGACAAGCTGAAAGAGGAGTTCCCCGACCGTTCGACGGAGGTGGAGGCCATCTGCGAGTCTATCGTGGGGATGGATCCAGAGGCGGTCAACGACGGTCTGGACACGCACCCTGCGGCCCGGATCATCGCCCAGATCCCCGAGTATGAGGGACGCAAACGCTCAGCCGCGGCCAACGTTCTTGCCGCCATTGGGTTGCCGACCATCCGCGGGCGCTGTCCCCTGTTCGGTGCCTGGCTGGCGCAGTTGGAGACGATTTGACGTTGGAAGGCGGCGTAGACCTGGACCGCCAACGAGGTGTTGACTGATGCCTGAAGCACGCTACATCCGCGACCTGCTCGACCTGCCGGCGCAGGTCAACAAGGGCGACTTTGTCCTGAACCTGGCCCGCGGGGTTGACGCGGAGCACGCGGCGGGCACGCTGGGCACCTACGTGGTGACGCCGCAGCTCGCGGGGTGCTTCGACCAGGCGCTGGGGACGATCCAGGGCGCCTTGGCGGCGCAGGCGAGCAAGGCCTGTTACCTGCACGGCAGCTTCGGCTCGGGCAAGAGCCATTTCATGGCGGTGCTGCACCTGCTTCTACAGGGCAACCGCGAGGCGCGGGCCATTCCCGAGCTGGCCGCCGTAGTGGCCAAGCACAACGCCTGGACCCAGGGCCGTAAGTTCCTGATGGTGCCCTTCCACATGATCGGCTGCCTGAACCTGGAGCAGGGCATCCTCGGGCGCTACGCCGAGTACGTGCGGCAGCTCCACCC
>CAIZKT010000181.1:0-4131 GCA_903933565.1 uncultured Victivallales bacterium
CCCCTCGTCCGCCGCGGCGGACGAGGGGCGGAATGGGAAGCGCCGTGGGTCATACAAGGTTGCGTCAAGTCTCATACCCCCATCCCTCGAGCTTCTACGGTTTTCGTACCAGCAAAGCCCTACCGAACTGACCTGCGCCCATCGAGGCTCTTCGTCTTGACTCGGGCGTAAGACTAGCTATAATGGTCGGAAAGATCAAGCGCTGGCGGGATCGATTCTTGGAATTCACTCAGCAGCACGGAGGTCAGGCATATGGCAGGCGAGAAAAACGCTCCGGCAGCACCGGCCCAGGGTGGTAAGAAGAACGTCATCGTGTTCTCCCTCGTGGCGGTGGTCCTGTTGGGCGCCATCATTTTTGTCTGGGTTAAAGAGACGAATAGCGCGAAGGCCCTGACTGCGGCGCTGTCCACCCTCCAGCAGGACGTGACCTCCCTGCGCCAGGAGACGGCCGCCAAAGACCGCGTGGTTACCGATCTCATCACCAAGATAGAAGCCAGTATCACCAGCCTCAACGGCGGACTGAAGACGCTTGTCGAGACGAGCGCCAAACAACAGGAAGAGCTGACGGCTCTGCGGGCGGATATGACGGTCGTTCAGGTGAAGGTCCGGGCCGCGCCGAGCACGACGCCCGGCAAAGACCCCGGCAAAGATGAGTTTGCCACCATGTCCCAACCGGAATTGGTGGCCCAGCTATCCGCTTTGGGTGACCGCATCGAGCGCTTGAAAACCGATGTGGTGCTGAAGGAAACCAAGATCCTGCAAACCCAGATCACCGACGCCAAGGGTCGCATCGACAAGGCCGAAAAGGATGTGAGCACGCTGACGAAAACGATCGATGAGGCGGACCTGCCCAGCCTGAAGACGAAAGTGCAGGAGGTCGCCCGCGAGATCAGCCAGGCAGAGGTCGAGGTCAAGACCCTGGGCAAGGCCCACGCCGAGTTCAAGCAGTTGATCAATGGCTTCTTTGGAGAAGTTTTCTACAACGACCCCTGGGGCAAGTACGCTCCTCAGGAAGCCGCCAAGAGCAAGTGAGCCAGCCCCCTGCTGAGGTTCATCTTAATGCCTCCCCGGCTGAACCGCCCGGGAGGCATTGTGTTCGCTGGGCGGCGCGGAGTTAGTCACGATGATCATCGACACGCACACGCACTTCTACGACCCTGCGCGGCCCCAGGGCGTCCCCTGGCCACGGCCTGCCGACGCCTGGATCTACCGCACGGTTCTGCCCGCCCACTACCGGGCTCTGGCTGAGCCCTTGGGCGTCTCTGGCACGGTCGTAGTCGAGGCCAGTCCCTGGCTGGAAGACAACCAGTGGCTGCTGGACGTGGTGCGTGAGGAACCGTTCGTCCTGGGCGTCATCGGCAACCTGGACCCACGCTCGGCGGACTTTGGCGCGAACCTGGAGCGCTTCGCCCGGGATCCGTTGTTCCGCGGCATACGCTGTGGGGGCGCGCTGGTGACCGGTGCGGAAGGGAGCGCAGTACGGCCACAGCTGGCGGACCTGGCCCGGCGTGGCCTGACCCTTGACCTGCAGGCCGGAATGCCTCACCTGGCCGCCGTGGCGGACCTGGCGCGGGCTCTGCCAACGCTGCGCATCGTGGTCAACCACCTCGGCCTGGTGGCCATCGATGGCGGTCGGCCGGATGGCGAGTGGACGCGGGCGGTCCAGACGCTGGCGGCGCTGCCGTCCGTATTCATGAAGGTGTCCGCCTTCCAGGAGTTGAGCCGCATTCAGCCGGCGCCCGTGGCGTTGAGCTACTACGAACCGGTGTTGGATGTCGTTTGGGAGGCTTTCGGGGCGGACCGCCTCCTGTTCGGCAGTGACTGGCCCGTCAGCGCGAGGTCGGGAACCCTTGCCGCCGGGCTGGACCTCTGCCGCGACTATGTTGCCCGGCATGGGGAAGCCGCGCTGCAGGCCGTCCTCGGCCAGACCGCCTGTCGGGCCTATGGCATCGCCGGACCGCCAGCCTGAACCCCACCAACCCGACGGTTTGCGGGACCTGAATCAGAGCCCGATCCCCCGACCGCCACTACGCCGTTCAGATCCGTAGCAGCCAGGCGGTATGTGGCTTCATGCGGGTCTCTGGGCCAATCTCGATCTTCTTCCCCGTCCAAATGTCCACACCCTTGGTAGGAACCTCGAGGGTGCGCGGCGGCGCGGAGTCCATATCCTGGTCGCTCCAGTTGAACACGCCGAGGACCTGCCGACGGCCGTCTGAACCCAGCCAGAAACGCGGGATCGGGTTGAGAAACAGATCCAGCGGTCGCGCCGCCTCGGGCAAGGCCGGAAAGAGCTTGGCCAGCACAGCCAGGCCGGCTGGGGTCAACCGGGAGATGGAGTCCGAGAGGAAGACACTCCCGGCCGAGAGGAAAACCAGCGAAAGCCACGCCTGCAGTTCGGGCAGCGATGCCTCGTCGCCTGCCAGCCAGTGGCTTTGGCCAGCAGTAAGCGGCCGACGCTTGTACAGCCCATTCAAGTACGGGTCTTGGCTCGTCTGGGGGCAACGCACGATGGCGAAATCCGGGTCCACGGTCCACAGCCTGCCGTGCTGCCACAACCGGCTGGCGAGTTGCGCGGCGTTGTATCTCACATGGCCCCAGAACGTATGGATGTCGATGGTGACGCGTGAGCTATCGGCGACGCCGAGAGCGGCTTCGGTCGGACCGCCGCAGTTCAGGATGTGGCTCTCCTCGCCCACCGCCTGCCGGATTGCCTCCAGGCCACGGCGAATCACCCCCGCCTTGCCATAGCGGCGGTCGGCATACCCGCCCATGGCCTCCAGGTACTCGGAGTAGAGATAATCAAGCTTGAAGAAGCGGAACCCCGCCTCCCGCATCTCACCGCACCAGTGCCGGATGATATGCAGCGCATCATCTTGGGAGAGATCGAACATACCATGCTGGCCGACCATGGCCGGAAAGCCATCGTCGCCGCGCACTAGCAGGTCCTGGCGGTGACGCCCGAGCGGGGCAAAGCTATGGCATTGCAGCGGCGACATCCAGATGCCCGGGGTGAAGCCGGCTTCATGGATCTCCGTCGCGATCTCTCGCAAAGAGGCGGGGAAGCGGCGGTTGGGCACCCACTCGCCCCAGGCCTGTTCCCAGCCCATGTCAACGACCACGTAGCGCAGCCGGTTGGTCATGCCGGCGTCGCGCAACGCGGCCATCTCGCGGCGGACGTCGTTCATCGTGATCGCGCCGGCATAGTAGTCCCAGGTGTTCCAGCCCGTGGGGGCCGGACTGCGGGGGCGAGCAAACGTGGCCAACGCCTTGGCGTAGGTGTCAAGCAGATTCAGAGGCTCGGCGTCAGCCCCCATCACGAGCGGGAACGAGGTCGCCACGGTCAGCGCACGGTTCACCTCGAAGCCAGCCCGGAGCCGACCGTCACGAATGGTGAATAGCGCCAGGTCCTCGGCCGGGCCGCCAAGGCCCCAGAGCAACGCCGGCGTCCGCGACGTCTTGCCCAGCACCACGGCCAGCCGCGAGCGTAGGTTCACGTCCGGCCCCAAAGCCACCACACCGTCCGGCTCGAAAGCCTTGGGACTGAATACCAGGGCTTTCGTCTGCGGCGAGGCCAGGTTCGGGACCGCTCCCTGGCCACCCGCGACCTCCAGCCATACCGCCTGCAGCCGCCGCTCACCCGCTGGGAACACCTCAAGCCGCAGGACATCGGCCGAGCCCAAGGTCGAGACGGTTACTTTCATCTCCCACGGCCCCGCCCGCACTGCCTCGCCCGAGACCACGACCGGGTGCTCACCGTCGTCGTCCTGGAGCAGCAGGCGGCCCTGCCACGGTGACTTACCTTCGGTCGTCTGGAAGTGTATGCCGTGTTCGGCGCTATCAAGCTTAAGCATGCCATATCCCTTGTCTGCTATGGGCGCACTGCGGTCCCGCAGCGCGCTACCAGCGACTGGCCTGACCCCCGCCGACCCGCTGAACGCGGATCGTTCCGGCTCAACATACCGGCCAGCGCTTCCCCATGCCAACCGCCCCTGGGCCAGCGGGCTCATGTCAGGTTCGTAGGTGCTGACACCTCAGGTCCTGGGGTTCAGGAAACGGCGAGACGGGGAAACGGCGACTGGAGGAGACGGACAGGGAGACTGGCGGAGAGGAAAACAGGGGTCAGGGTCAGCC
>CAIZKT010000182.1:0-9917 GCA_903933565.1 uncultured Victivallales bacterium
ATAACCGTCCTATTCCCAGGGCGTTGCCATGGGCTGGTATGGCGGCGCGCCTTCAGCGCTCCAGACAGACTTCCTTATTGCACAGGTCGTTTCTTTTTCCGGGTGGTAGGCATGCTGGAGCCGGCGGACGTCTGCCAGATCCAGCGGGGGGCTCTTTCTTGGAACAGCCCTGCCTGTCGTCCCCCAGCGATTGCATCCGCGCCAAGCGTGGCGTATCCTTAACCGCGGTTCCTGTGACTCGCGGCCCCTTCCAAGCAACGGAGATCCTGGTGAAAGTCTACATTGTTACCGACCTCGAGGGCATCAGCGGCGTCACCACATTCGAGCAGACACGCAACAGCGATGGGCCGCTGTACCAGAGCGCCCGGCATCTGCTCATGGGCGACATCAATGCTGCGGTTCAAGGCTGTCTCGACGGCGGCGCTACCTACGTCTGCGTCATGGATGGGCATGGCCGACCGCTGAACGTCATCCCCGAAGAGATGCATCCCGGCGCGGATTTCGTCTGTGGCCGCGGCTTTGGCATGACGGCCGGGCTGGACGCGACGTTCGCCTGTGGCATGCTGGTTGGCTACCACGCCATGGCGCACACGCCCGACGGGGTGCTGTGCCACACGCAGAACTCGCGTTCCGACGCCCGCTACTGGTACCAGGATCGCGAGTTCGGCGAGATCGGCCAGGAGGCGATGATCTTCGGCCACTTCGACCTCCCGATCGTCCTGGTGACGGGCGACGAGGCCGCCTGCCGCGAGACGCGGGAGTTTCTCGGCGAGCAGGTGGTCACGGTCTCGGTCAAGAAGGGCTTCAGCCGCGAGAGTTGCCTGATGGTGCCGCCGCAACGAGCGTATGCCATGATCCGGGCTGGCGCGCAGGAAGCCATGGCGCGCATCCCCTTGTGCAAACCGTTCAAGATGCCCTTGCCGATGCGCGGCCGCTACGAAGCCTTGGCCGAAACGCTGCCCGACACCGCCAGCCCTGCCCTGGTCGCGACCGCGCCGCGCAAGCGGCTTGAAAAGGTCTTTGCTGACCAGTTGCACATCCACAGCTTTGCCTGAGAGAGGCGCGAGTGTAGCCATGGATAGCAGTCAAACGGCATCTGAGCCCGACAGTGGCGGCACTCAGCCCCGGGTGCCCCGGCGTTTTGACCGGGTGGCCCGGCTTCTCGGCGGCGGCGGGTTGGCGAAGCTGGCACGCAGTCACGTGGCGGTGTTTGGGCTGGGTGGCGTGGGCAGCTACGCCGTCGAAGCGCTGGCCCGCAGCGGGGTCGGGCGCCTGACCCTGGTGGACTTCGACGATGTGTGTATCACCAACGTCAACCGCCAGCTCCACGCCTTCCCCGCCACGGTCGGACGCGCCAAGTCTGAACTCATGGTCGAGCGCGTCCGCGCCATCGACCCACACCTCGTGGTGGCTGGCTACCGGGAGTTCTACGACGAATCCACCTCCGAGCGTTTGCTGGTCGGCGGGCCGGATGTGGTCATCGACGCGATCGACAACGTGACCGCCAAGATCCACCTGTTGGCGACCTGCGTGCGGCGAGGCATACCGGTGATCAGCAGCCTGGGCGCGGCGGCCAAACTGGACCCAACCCGGGTCCGCGTCGTCCCCCTGGCCGATACAGCGATGGACCCGCTGGCGCGGGTGGTGCGCAAATACCTGAAACGGCGTCACGACATCGAGTGCGCCGAGGTCGAGGGCCTGTACGCTGTCTACTCCGAGGAAGAGCCCGTCCCGGCGGACCCGGACTATCGCACCTCGCTGTGCGGGGTGGAATGCGCCTGCCCGGGCGGTCCGAACCGTCGGCACTCCTGCGAGCACCGGCATGTGGTTCACGGCAGCATGGTGTTTGTCACGGCTGCCTTTGGCCTGGCGGCGGCAGCCGCCGCCGTCAAACTGCTCACCGGCAGGGGCCTCTCCCTGATCCCCGCGGTGCCCGGGCTAAGGCGGCGGCGGCGGGCGGCAGCGACACCGCCACCCAGCGTGCCGCAGGCCTGAGCGCTCGCGCCGACGCCGGCTCCGCACGTCGCAGAGCGGGGCCTCAAGAGCGGCGCGGCTAGAGCAGGTCCCAGTGCGTGATCGTGATGGCGGCGGGGTAGCCCAGCTTGTCGGCATGCCCGTCGATGAACCCGAAGGTGGCCTGGTTGGTGTGGCGATACTCGGGGCTGTACCCCGTATTGATGTTCACCGCCTGGATGACGTAGTCCAAGAAAGAGGGCGGCCTCTTCAGACCAGGCAGGGCATGCCGCGCGTCAGGTCGGCGTAGGCCGGTGGCTGTTGTAGGGCCAGCCCCATGGCGTCGAGCGCGGCCGGAGTCAGCGCGGCCCCGAACACGAGCCGCAGCCTGAAGTCGTGTTCGCCGCGGTCGCTGGTGCGCCCGCCGACTCGGCCACCGGGGTCGGGGACGTGGTGCGCCATCTGCGGACTCCGCAACAAGGTCAGCCGCACCTCGGCCGACGTGACATCGGCAGCAAAGACATCGGGACAGACAAGACCCAGGCAGTGCCCGTCGGCGAAGCGCAACAAGATGCCATCGCGAAGGGGTCGCTCGATGCCGTCCAGAGAGCGTTCGATCCAGCCGCCGGGAATGCCGTCGAAGCGACGGCTCGGCGGCGTGGGAAGCGTGATCACGAGTTTGAGCAGACGCCGGTGTTCGCTCCAGCAGATGCGATGCCGCAGTTCGACCCAGGACTCGCCGGCGTAGAGCCGCACCTGCCGCAGCAGGGCGCTGGCACCGATGGCGCCGATCTGGGAGGTCTCACGCATGAGCTCGCCATCGGCACTGGCCACTGGCGTCTCCCAGCGCGCCGGGTCGAGCCGACGGCCCGCGAAGCGGCTCACCCCATGTGACCAGGTATCGGTCGGGTCGTCGATGAGCTGAAGGCACGGCAGCGCATAGGTCTGGCCGTTGCCGCGGATGCCATGGCAGAGGTCCAGCGAGACGGGACCGTTCCGCAGACCATCGACAGTGCGTACGACGCCCGACGCCAGCGCCGCTCGCGGTCGATCCGCCGCCAGGCGCAAGACCCGTAGCTGCCCGGGCGCTGCCTCCAGCTTCACCAGCAAGCGTACCGGCCAGGACATGGAGACGATGGCCTCTGGGAGGAGCTGCTGGCAGGGCACCTCCAGGCCCGCCTCGTCGAGCAGCGAGAACTGCGCCGGCCAACCGCGCATGCCCATCCAGGGCTCGACCTCGACCCAGTCGCTGAAGGAGGCCTCCGAGGCATTGAAGAAGACCAGGCGCTGCAACGGGTCGGCGGGCAGCGCGCTGAGCTGTCGGCGCAGGCTCTGATGCACCACGCGGTCGGCAAAGGCCTGCACGGCTCCGAGTTGCGCGTCGACCTGGCGGTAGGCCGAGGGCAGGCAGGTGCCGCCCAAGGTATCGTGAAACTGCATGAACGCCACGGTGCGCCAGTGCTCCTGCAGGTCCCGGGCCGCGGTCCGCGCCGGCCGCGGATCCAGCGCCAGAGCTTTTTCTGCCTGAGCCAGAGCATGTTCTGACAGGCGAACGCCCAGCTTGACGGGCCGATGCACGGTGTAGCAGCCGACGGCGTGGTGCTGCAATTCGCCCGTCACCAGCGGCAGCGTCTTGATCTCGGCCGCGATGGCCGCAAAGAAACGGCTGGGAGAGGAAAACTCCAGACGCAGGCCGGCGAAGGCCTCGCGGTGGTCGCGTATCCAGGCGATAAGCTCTTCGCCGGGACCGCCACCATGATCGCCGACCCCGGCAAAGCACAGCGTGTGGGTAATGCCCTCTGGCAGGGCGGTGCAGGCCGCCCGCAGATGCGCTTCCGTCAGCCGCGGCGCATTGTAGGAGCCCGCGATGCGGAAGGTGGTCACCTCCGGACCGTCCGCGAAGCCGCGCCAGCGGAACAGCCGCGCCGACAGGGCCAACTCATGCTCCTGCGGACGCATCATGATGTAGTACTTCTGGCCGGCTTCGGTCATAAACTCGGGCAGCGTCGCCGCGTGTCCGAAGGAATCGGGGTTGAAGGCCACCTCGGGAAAGACGCCGAAGCGCTCGAGGAAGTACTCTTTGCCGCAGGCGATCTGGCGGCGGAAGCCGATGGCGCTGGGCGCATTACAATCGGGCTGCATCCACCAGCCGCCGGTGAGAGCCCAGCGTCCCGCCTGCACGTGCCGCCGGAGGCGCCGGAACAGCGCCCGATCGTGCTCCTCGACCTGCTGGTAGACCCACGCCTCGCCCTGGGTGTAGATGGCGTCCGGGTTGTGGTCAAGCCGGTCGCAGGCGCTGCGGCAGGTGGCCAGCGCCTCGTCGACCCCGGCCTGCCAGGACCAGAGCCAGATGGGGTCCAAGTGCGCATGCAGGACGATGTGGATCGTAGTCACGGGGAGATCCTCTCTTCTGGACTTGGGTCCGACAGGTCCGACAGGTCTGACGGGTCTGACGGGTCTGACAGGTCTGACGGGTCTGACGGGTCTGCTACCCCTCACGCTTCCTTGGAGGTCGCGCTCAGGGCGCTCGCCAAGGGCGTCCGGCGACCGTGCTGGGCATACTCCGCCTGCCAGCGCGGGGCCTGATAGTCGAAGCGGAAGATATGCCGGCAGAGGCCACGGCGCCAGAGGCCGCGCCAGAGCCTCTCCTTGGCCGCCCAGAACGCGGCCGCGGCGGCGAGCCGTTCGGCATCCCACTGCGCCGCCTGCTGGACCCGCACATCCGCCTCGCGCAGGCGTAGCTTCTCCTCCCAAGCTTGCAGCCGTTCCGAAGACCGGCTGCCGCGCGCCAGCAGATCGAACTCGCGGCGGGCCTTAGCCGGGTCCATCGCCTCGACGTCGCCCATGGCGGCGAGCCATTCCGCCCAGCCGCGCGCAGCGCCGCCGAAGTAGCGTTCTGCGTAGGCCTCCAACACCGCGGCAGCGCTGGGGTACTGGCCGCTGGCGAGTCCGGCCAAGATCACCTTATTGGCCTCGTCGAAGGTGCCCTCCGAATAGGCCAGGAAACCGCTGGCGCCACGCTGGACCAGGAACTCGACCGTGGCCTGCAGGCGCCGCGGCGCCACGGTCGGCCCGTAGTGCCCGTAGACATCGATGCCGCCCTTCTCGCCGTAGCCGATGTGGGTGAAGGCGCGTTCCGAGCAGCCCTGCGGCAGACGGCGGACCTTGTAGCTCGTCTCGCCGTAGAGGATGTGGTTGGCCAGGGCCGTAAAACGTCCCGGGGCTTCGCGGTCGGCCCAGGCGCCGAAGGCTTCATGGTCCTCGTCCGTCCACCACCAGCCCCAAAGATCGGCGTTGACCGGCCCGAAGACGGCCTCGGCCTCGGCCAGAATCTGCACGAACAGCTTGCCGAAGCTGACGATCCACGGCTTGCAGGCAGCACAGCCGCAGCCGCCGTAATCGTAGGCGCCGGCGCTGAGGGTCCCGAGGCGTAGGCCGCGGGCGGCGAAGTCGGAGAAGAGCTGGCGGTAGTTGCGGCAGATCATCTCCGCGACCCCCGCCTTCTGCGGGCAGACGAGTTGACCGAAGTAGTGCCCGTCCGCGACCGCGGCCGTAGCCGCCGTGACCTGGTCGCTGAACACGTGGTTCGGCGTCACCACCAGCCCCAGATCGAAGCCGAGGTCGGCCGCTACGGCGAAGTTCGAGAACTTCCGTTCCCAGACCGCCTCGGGCAGGTTAAACAGCTTCCGACCGCGGGGGGCGTAGAGGTCATACAGGTCAATGGTGTCAAACCAATCCGAGTAGCGGTTGAAACCCCAGAAGCGGGCTTCCTCCAGCGTTGCCCGCATCTCGTTGGCCATGGCCGACTCGTATTCGTTACCGAAATGCGAGGGGCAGTAGAGCTCGCGGACCGGCAGGGCAGTTCCCATGAGAGACTCCCGGCAGCTTACAGCGCCAGAACCTGCTCGTGGTTGTCGATCAGGCTGACATCATTGCGCTCGATGACCTCGTAGTGCTCGTTCACTTCCGGCAACCAGTCGAGAACGAAGCGCTCGGCGACCGCCTGGCGGGTCTTATCCTTAGTGGCATCGCGCAGCAGCAGGTAGCTGAGCAGCACGATGGTCTCCATGCGGCAGAGGCGGCGCGCCATCAGGTCGAAGTACTCGGTGTCTTCACGCTGCTCAACGGCCCGAACGGCGCGCTGCAGCTTCTCGCGGGCCATGTCCACGGCGCTGGCCAGACGGCGGAGTTTACCCTCGTAGGGGAGGTGGCTCAGCTCGCTCATCATGGGGTCAAGGACGCGCAACATCACCCCGCCGATGGCGGCCACGTACTGCAACTGCGTGGTGCCCTCGTAGATGTTGGTGATGCGGGCATCGCGGTACAGGCGTTCCGCCGGGAAATCCTTCATGAAGCCAGTGCCGCCATGAATCTGGATGGCGTTGTAGGCCACCGAGTTCGCCAGCTCCGTGCAGAAGGCCTTCGCCAGCGGCGTCAGCTCCGCCGCCATCTTGGAGAAGGTCTTCTCCTGGGCGCGCTGTTCGGGCGGCGGGCTTTCCGTGTGGTTGAGGATTTCCTCATAGTTGTCACGCAGGTCAACTATCTTGGTGGTCTCATAGAGCAGCGCGCGCGCCGCCAGGATGCCGACCTTGTCATGCACCAGCATCTCGTAGACCGCCGGGAACTTGATGATGGCCTTGCCAAACTGCTCACGCGCCTTGGCATACTTGAGCGCTTCGCGGTAGGCCGCCTCGGCGATGCCGAGGGCTTGGGCGCTGATGGCGACGCGGGCGCCGTTCATCAGCGACATGACGTAGCGCGTCAGGCCGCGCCGCCGGATGCCCACCAACTGGGCGGGGAGATTGTTGAACTGCAGTTCGCAGGTCGGAGAGCCGTGGATACCGAGCTTGTTCTCGATGCGGCGTACCAGCAGTTGCGGGCCCTTCTCGCAGACAAACATCGACAGGCCGCGGCCGTCCTTGCTGCCCTCTTCCGAGCGCGCCAACACCAGGAGCACCTTGGCGCAGCCGTTGGTGATGAAGCGCTTCATGCCATTGAGCACCCACTGGCCCGTCTCCTCATCGAGATGGGCCTTCAGTTGCACCGCCTGCAGGTCGCTGCCCGCCTCAGGTTCGGTCAGGGCCATGGCGCCATCGACCTCGCCGGACGAGAAGCGCGGCAGGATGGACGCCTTCTGCTCCTCCGTGCCAAAGCGCCCGATGGTCTCGGCTATGTCTTGCAGACCGAAGAGGTTCTGCAGACTGGCATCGGCCCGCGACACCATCTCGTTCATCATCGTGTACAGCGTGACCGGGAAGTTCAGGCCACCATACCGGCGCTGCAGCATCACCCCCATGAGCTGTCCCTGGGCGATGTCATGCAGGTTCTCGATCGTGCCCGCCGCATAGGTGACCACGCCATCCTTCAGGTGGGCGCCCTCTTCGTCGACCGCCGCCGCGCGCGGGGCAATCAGCGAACCGCAGATCTCGCCGGTCATCTGCAGGACCTTATCGTAGCTATCCAGGGCGTCGGCGAAGTCCACCGGGGCTTCCGGGAACTCCTTAGCCTGGCGGTAGTCGTTCTCGCGCATCCGGGTGACCTCTTCGAGGCCGACCGTCTGCAGGTGGAACCGGATATCGAGGTTATCGAGGTAGAAATTCTCAGCCATCTTCGCTTCACTCCTTAGGACGCCGACTCGCGCGCGACGCTCAGCGCGGGGCCGGGCTCATTGCTCACACACGGGCCCTGTAGGCGTTGATCATCTTCGGGATGACGACATTGAGATCGCCGACGATGCCGTAGTCCGCCACCGAGAAGATGGGGGCGCCGGCCTCGGCGTTGATGGCTATGATCTTGGCGCTCTCGCTCATGCCGGCCCGATGCTGTACGGAGCCGCTGATGCCGATCGCGATGTACAGGCGCGGGCGGACAGTGACCCCGGTTTGTCCGACCTGATGATCGTGGGCGATCCAGCCGGCGTCCACCGCCGCGCGCGAGGCGCCGACCGAGGCCCCGATGGTCTCGGCGAGCTGGTAGACCAGCTTGAAGTTCTCCTTGCTGCCCACGCCATAGCCGCCCGAGACGATGATCTGCGCCGCCTTCAGGTTGAGCTTGCTCTCCTGGCGATGCCGCTCGATCAGCTTCACCGTCAGGTCCTCGGGGCTCAGACTCACCGCCACCGGGGTGACCTTGCCCTTGCGTCCGGTCTCGGGTTTGGCGAGGGCCATGACTCCCTCTCGCACGGTGACCATCTGCGGATCCTGCCAACTGTTGACGATGGTAGCGATGATGTTGCCACCGAAGGCCGGGCGGATCTGCATGAGCTTGTTCTTGAGCACCTGCTTGGTGCCCTTGTCCTCGAATTCGTCGATGCGCAGGGCGGTGCAGTCGGCCGTCAGACCCGCCTGCAGGCAGGAGGCCACGCGGGGCGCCAGCGAGCGGCCCACATGCGTCGCGCCAAAGGCGAAGATGTTGGGCCGGTGCTGCTCGACCAACCCCACCACGATCTTCTGATAGGGCACCGCCGAGAAATGCAGCAGGGCCGGGTCGTCGGCCGCGAACACATTGTCGCAGCCGTAGGCATGCAAGCTTGAGAAGAGCTCAGGTTTGAGGCCGGAACCCAGGACGACGCCCTCGGTCTTAACGCCGAGTTGGTGGGCCAGTTCACGGCCTTTACACACCAACTCCAGGCTGACCTCGGCGATCCGGCCACCATCCTGCTCGATGTAAACCCAGACATTACCGATCTTCGCATTGCTCATGGTCGGAAAAACCCCCGTCAGCTCAGGATGTGGTCCGCAATCAGCTCATGCACCAGCGCGTTGATGCCGACGTCGGTCGCCGGGATCTCTTTGTAGCCGCCGCTGGTCAAGACGACGTTCTCGATCTGCTTAACCTTGGTCGGGGACCCGGCCAGCCCAAAGTGCTCCGCCCCGGCGTCAAGATCATCGGCGCTCCACTCGTGAATCCAGAGGCGCTTGCCGCGCAGGACCTCTTCCTCAGCCGCGAGCTGATTGGCATCCTCGTACACCCGGTTGCCATAGCGCCCGGCGAGCTCCGTCCGCGTCACCGCCTTCTTGTATTGCATCAGGCGTTTAGCGCCGACCGGGCGCGGCGTGTTGGCCGACGCCACCACCGTCAGCAATACGGGCAACCGTGCCTCGACCACCTCATGGCCGCCATCGATCTGGCTGCGCACGCGGATGGTCCCATCCTTGATCCAGGACACCGATTCGGTGTAGGTGACCTGCGCCAAACCGAGTTTCTCGGCGAGTTGGGGCCCCACCTGAGCCGTATCGCCGTCGATGGCCTGGCGGCCACAGATGATCAGGTCGACCGAGCCGAGCTTGCGCGCCGCACAGGCGAGCGCATAGCTGGTGGCCAGGGTATCCGCTCCCGCAAAGCGCCGATCGGTCAACAGGATGGCCTCGTCGGCCCCCATATACAACGCCTGGCGCAGGATGTTGGCCGCCGTCGGCGGACCCATGGTGCATACGACCACTTTGCCGCCGAAGCGGTCCCGCAACTCCAGGGCCATCTCGAGGCCGTTCAGGTCTTCCGGGTTAAAGATGGCAGGCAGCGCCGCCCGGTTGACAGTACCGTCTTCCTTCATCGCCTGGCCGGTGATGTTGGCGGTGTCCGGCACCTGTTTGGCGAAGACGAGAATGGTCAGGCTCACATGCGTGCTCCTTGTTGTTCGTGACCCCTGAAGCCCGGCGCGGACGGTTCCCTTCCCGAAACGCAAACCGGGCTCCGTGGCGACGCCGCCTGAAACGGCGAAGGCGCCGACAGAAATCAAACGAGGGAGCCTGCGTTGCTCCCTCTGCCAGGCACCCCGTCGCAAAGCGAAGGCCGCCCCGATTACAAGCCGGGTAACATGAACTCCATCAGGCAATTGTCAACCGCGAGAGCAAAGGCGGGGCGCAGGTCAGTTCCGGAGGGGTTTGCTGGGGCGAGAACCGCAGCAGGTCGAGGGCCTGCCCGCCGTGGTGGGTCGAGAGACGAGTGTCCGAGTCCCCCCCGTC
>CAIZKT010000183.1:0-25588 GCA_903933565.1 uncultured Victivallales bacterium
CGCGGCGGTGGAGCCCACCGCATCTCCACCGGGCATTTTGGAGAGGCGCCTGGCCTCAGGCGCGGCGGTGGAGCCCACCGCATCTCCACCGGATTCTGGAGAGGCGCCTGGCCTCAGGCGCGGCGGTGGCCCCCCACCGCATCTCCAGGGTTTTTCGGTTGGGAGTGGCTACGCTGGCGGGATGTCGGCGAGGCGCAGGCAGGCCGCGAGGCGGCCGGCGCTGACGGGCGTCAGGGCGGGTTCGGTGCGGGCGCAGGCGTCGGCCGCCCACGGGCAGCGAGTGTGAAACGGGCAGCCGACCGGGGGCCGGATCGGCGAGGGCAGGTCGCCCGTGAGCAGGATGCGTTGGCGGTTACGCTCGCGCTCCGGGTCAGGGTCGGGGATGGCGCTCACCAGGGCGCGGGTGTAGGGATGCACCGGCCGTGCCATCACGGCGTCGGCGGGGCCGGTCTCCATAATCCGGCCCAGATACATCACCGCCACGCGGGCTGCCAGGACCTGCACCACGGCGAGATCGTGGCTGATGAACAGCATGGCCAGGTTGTGCTCACGGCACAGGCGGCGGAGCAGGTTGATAATCTGCGCCTGAATGGAGACGTCCAGGGCGGAGACGGGTTCATCGGCAATCACCACCTGGGGTTCCGTGGCCAGGGCCCGGGCGATGGCGATGCGCTGGCGCTGACCGCCGGAGAACTCATGCGGATACTTCGGCGTCTGCTCTGCACTCAGCCCCACTTCGGCCAGCAGGCGGCAGACCGCCTCGCGCAGAGCCTCGCCACGTAGCGGCTGGCGCACCCGGATGGCCTCGGAGAGCGTTTCCTCGACGGTCATGCGGGGGTTGAGGGATCCATAGGGGTCCTGGAAGACCATCTGCAGGTCCGGTCGGAGGCGGCGACGCTCGCGGGGCGGCAGCCCCGGCAGGGAGACGCCACCAAGCCGCACATCGCCACCACTGAGCCGCGTCAACGCCACGCAAGCCCGCGCCACGGTAGACTTGCCGCAGCCAGATTCGCCCACCAGACCCAGGATCTCCCCGCGTTGCAGGGCGAACGAGACGCCGCGCACGGCCTGCACCAGGGTGCCATCCTCGAGCCGGAAGCTGACGCGCAGATCCTGCACCTCCAGACAGGGCGCGTCGGCCCTGCCGGTAGCCCCCGACGGTGCGGCCGGGATGCTGATGACGTGTGCGGGAGTGGGCATGGGGCTAGAGCTCTCCCCGCTGCATGCGGACGCAAGCAGTCCAGTGACCCGGCACCACCTCGACCAGGCCCAGGGGCGCAGCGCAGATGGCCGTGGCCGCGGGACAGCGCGGGGCAAAGGGGCAGCCGGGCTCAGCCCGCGTCAGCCGCGGCGGTTGGCCGGGAATGGTATAGAGATCGGCGCCGCGGGCGCTGGGCACGGGCAGGGCCCGGTACAGCGCTTGCGTGTAGGGATGGAGCGGGCGCTGAAAGACCGCTGCGACGCTCCCCGTCTCCAGCAGGCGGCCGGCGTACATCACCGCCACCCGGTCGCAGGCCCCGGCCACCACGCCCAGGTTATGGGTGACCAGGATCATGGCGGAGCCCCGGGCCCGCTGCAAGCCGCGCATCAAGTCGAGAATCTGCGCCTGGACCGTGACGTCGAGCGCGGTGGTCGGCTCGTCGGCCATGACCAGGTCCGGCTGGGCAATCAGGGCCATCGCAATCACGACGCGCTGACGCATGCCGCCGGATAACTGGTGCGGAAAGCAGCGCGCTCGGGCCGCGGCGTCCTGCAGGCCGACCTCGGTGAGGGCCGCCTCGGCGCGCGCCCACGCCTCGCGGCGGCTGACCCGGCCGTGGCAGGTCAGCGGCTCGGCCAGTTGCGTCCCGATCCGCAGGTAGGGGTTGAGAGCGGTCATGGGATCCTGGAAGATCATGCCGATGCGCCGACCGCGCACCTGCCGCAATTGCCGTTCGCCGCAGGAGAGCAAATCCGTGCCGTCAAACAGCGCCCGGCCGCTCTCCAGGCGTCCCGGCGGGCAGGGAATGAGCCCCAGCAGCGCCAGGCAGGTCACGCTCTTGCCCGAGCCCGACTCGCCCACGATGCCGAGCGTCTCGCCCCGGTCCAGGCTGAACGAGACGCCTTCCACGGCGCGGACGACGCCGTCCCGCGTGTGAAAGTGTACGGCCAGATTCTGGACCTCGAGCAAGGGCATTCGTTCAGTCCTCGGCAGAGCGTGGGTCGAGCGCGTCGCGCAGGCCATCACCGACAAAGTTGAGGGAGAACAGGGCCGCCGCAAAGCAGGCGGCAGGGAAGATGAGCAGCCAGGGATAGGCCTCCATCTTCTGCGCACCCTCCTGGATCATGACACCCCAGGAACTCATGGGCGGCTGCACGCCCAGTCCCAGGAAGCTGAGCATGGCCTCGAGCAGCATGACGGCGGGCACAGTCAGAGTGGCGTAGACCGCCACGGGGCCGAGCACATTGGGGATGACGTGCCGCAGCACGATGCGGACCGGACTCAGACCCAGGCACACGGCCGCTTCCACGAACTCACGCTGGCGCAGGCTCAAAACCTGACCCCGCACGATGCGGGCCATGGTCAGCCACTGCACCGCGCCGATGGCCACAAACAACAGCCGGATGTCCTGCCCGAAGGCTACCATGAGCAGGATGACGAAGACGGTGAAGGGCAGCGCGTAGAGCACATCGACCAGCCGCATCATAAAGCCGTCCACGCGCCCGCCGGCATAGGCCGATACAGCGCCGTAGAGCACGCCAATGAACATGGAGACCGCGGTGGCCAAGAAACCCACCGCCAGCGATACCCGCCCGCCGTACAGCACCCGGGTGAGCGCGTCCCGGCCGAGGGTGTCGGTGCCGAACCAGTGGCGCCAGCTTGGTGGGCAAGGTCCGTAGGCGAGGTCCGTGGCAGAGTAGGAGTAGGGGCTCAACCGGGGGCCGACAAGACAGGCCAGGGTCAGGAGCAGGAACACTCCCAGGCCGACCACGGCCATGCGGTTGCGCTGCAGCCGCCGCCAGGCGTCGCGCCACAACGAGGCACGCCGCACCGGCGGCGGCGCGGCGTCCGGGCGGGGGCCAGCGCTGAATTCAGGTTGCCTTGCCATCACGCAGTCTCGGGTCAAGCCACACGTGGACGACGTCCACCGCCAAATTGAGGAGGACAATGACCACGGCGTAGAACATCACCGTGCCCAGCACCATGGTGTAATCGCGGTTGAAGGCGGCGGTGACGAAGAACCTGCCGAGGCCGGGGATGAAGAAGATGGTTTCGACCGCAAACGAGCCGGTCAGCAGCCCGGCGCTGGCGGGACCGAGATAGGTGATCACCGGCAGCAGTCCGCCGCGTAAGCCGTGCCGCACCACCACCTGCCAGCCAGGCAAACCCTTGGCCCGCGCCGTGCGCATGAAGTCCTGCGACAGGATCTCGAGCATGCCGCCGCGGGCCAGGCGGGCGATGTAGGCAGCGTAGTACAGCCCCAACGTCAGGGCAGGCAGGATGCGGTCCGCCGGCTCGTCCCAGCCTAGGGGATTGACCCAGCCCAACTTCAGCGCGAACACCAGAATCAGCAGCGGCCCAAGCACGAAACCGGGCAGGCAGATGCCGGACATGGCCACGGACATAGGCAGGTGGTCCAGCCAGGTATTGCGGCGGACCGCGGCAAGCACTCCCGCCGGGATGCCTAACAGCAGTGCCACCAGCAGCGCCAGGGCGCCCAATTCAAGGGACACCGGGAAGGCCTCAGAGATGATCTCATGCACGCTGCGGTCGGGGTAGCGGAAGGAGGGCAGGTCGCCACGTACCAGATGCGTCATGTGGCGCAGGTACTGCTTCCACAGCGGCTGTTCGAAGCCGTAGGCGGCTTCCAGGCGGGCCCGGATGTCCTCCGGCATGCGGCGCTCATCGGAGAACGGATCGCCGGGAGCCAGACGCACCATCAGGAAGGTAAGCAGGGAGATGGCCAGCAAGACGGGCACGGCCTGCATAAGTCGTCGGAAAATCAGCCGCCACATCGTTGCTCGCAGACCCGTGCTTCGGCTCCCCTGCCGCGAATCACCCGATCCGGACTCGGCAGGCGGAGAACCAGGCGCGTACTATAGCGCCGGGACGGCAGAACAGCGGCTGCCGCTGCGCTAGTAGCAGGGCTGTTTCATTCTCCCTCACCGCCGCTTGCGGTTCGGTCGGTGTCCCGCCTTCAGCCGGTCCCGGGGTGCGGGGATTCCGGCTTCCGCCCTGGGGGCGGCCCAGCCTGTGGCTGGAAAGCCGGTACACCGAACCGGGCCGGCAGAACCGCGGGTGCCGCTACGGGAGTAGCAGCTTCAGCCGCTTGCTTGGATCCACTCGGAGCGGTCATGGACCGTGCCCTGGGCCACTGTCGGCAGCGGGACAGGGCGCCAGGACGTAGGTCTGGCCTGCCCGGACGCGGAAGCGCAGCCGGTGACCGGCACCGGTCGCGCGCACCGGTCGGCCCTCAGCGTCGGCGACCTCATAGCGGCCGACGCCGTGCAGGACCGTACACGGACCACTCACCGTGGCCCTGATGAGCGCGCCTTCGAGGGCGCCCTGACGCCAGGTGAAGTCGACCTCGAAGCCGCCCCGGGCGCGCAGGCCAGTCACCTGCCCTTGCGGCCAGGCTGCTGGCAGCGCCGGCAGGAAATGCAGTTCCCCGTGATAGCTTTGCAGCAACATCTCCAACACCGCCGCAGTGCCGCCGAAATTGCCATCGATCTGGAAGATGCGCGGCGGATGCAGGTCCAGCAGCGAGTCGGTGGCGAAATCGCTGATCAGGTGGGTCAGGTGGGTCCAGGCCTTGGCACTGTCCCCGAGACGAGCGTAGAGGCAGGCCACCCAGGAGCGGCTCCAGCCGGTGTGTCCGCCCCCCGCCGCCAGGCGCCGGTCGAGCGCCACCCGCGCGGCCTGCCAGAGCTCTGGCGTCCGCTCCGGATCGAAGAGGTCGCCGGGAAAGAGCCCGTAGAGGTGCGACAGGTGTCGGTGTTGCGGTTCGACCTCCTTGAACTCATGGTTCCACTCGAGGAGCTGTCCGGCGGAACCGATCTGGTGCGGCGGCAGCTTCGCCAGCAGCGTCCGCCAGCGCGCCTGGCGCGGCTCGTCCACCTCCAGGATTTCGGCACTGCGCAGGGCCCAGCCCAAGGCATCCTGCGCGAGTTGGACATCCATAGCGGCCGAGACGCACAGGGTCACCGGGTAGGGCCCGCCACCCTCAATGCGATTCTCCGGCGACTGCGAGGGCACGATCTGCAACCGGCCGTCGGCGCCCTCCACCAGGTAGCTCTCGTAGAAGGCGGCGATCTCGCGGAAGACGGGATAGGCCCGTTCACGCAGGAACTGCGCATCGAGGGTGAACTCGTAGTGCCACCAGAGATGCTGGGCCAGCCACGGCGCGGCGCCGATCCACACCGCCCAGCCGAAGCTCTCCGGCGTGCAGCGGCCCCAGGGATCCGTCTGGATCGGAAACCAGATGCCGTCGCAGCCGTAGAGGTCGCGGGCCGCCTTGCGGCCATGCGGCACCTGGCGCTCGATGTGCCGAAACAGCGTCTCAGCCGCAGGTTCGAGGCCGAGAGCCTCGGCGGGCCAGAGGTTCATCTGCAAGTTGATGTCGTGGTGCAGATCGCTCTGCCAAGGCGGCTCGAGGTCTTCGTTCCAGAGTCCCTGCAGATTCGGCGGCAGGTCGCCCAAGAGCGTCGAGGCCTGCAGCAGGTAGCGGCCGTATTCGAAGTAGAGCAGCGGCAGCCCGGCATCCGCCTGCCCGGCCCGCGCCAAGCGGAGGCGCGCGTCCGTGGGCAGGCCGGGGTCTTTGACCTTCACCTTCAGCGTGGCCCGGCCACGCGCCTCTCGCCAGGTGTCGACGTGTCTCTTCTTCAGGGCGTTCCAGGACAGCGCTCCGGGCCGCTGGCGGCGGCATTCCTCGGCCGGACTGAGCATGCCGGCCGAGGTCCCGATAGCGATGGCAATCTGCGCTTCGCGGGTCTGCTCCAGGCGCAGCCCGTCGCCGTCGGGTCGCACAGTGCCGTCGCAACGCAGCAGGCGGGCTTCGACGCGAAAGGCGATGCCGCCGTGGAACTGCCCGTCCAGCGCCAGCTCGTCAGCGCCGAGTTGGCGGGTCAGGAAGCACAGCGGATCGGCCTTCCTCTCCAGGGTCAGTCGGCCGTTGAAGGGCTTTTCGGCTTGCAGGCGCAGGAGAATGCTGCCCGAGCCGCAGTCGGCGATGATCTCGCGGCGGAAGGCGTTGCCGCCAGCGTTGTAGGAGATGGTCAGCACGGCTCGGTCCAGGTCCAGTTCCCGCCGGTAGTTCTCCACCGGGCCATGATCCGGGCGAAAGAACAGGTCCGCGGCGGGCTGGTAGGGGTCGACCCGGCCTGGCAAGCGGTCGGGATGGGCGCCGCCGGGGCCGCCGAAGGCCCAATCGCCCTGGCGCGTCCCTTCGGCAAGGTTGCCATTGAGCAGGAGCTGGCGCACGCCCGGCAACCGGTGTGCGGACGGCGTACACTCGCGCAGGCGCTGGCAACCGCGCCAGAGCCACTCGTGGTTCAGCGCCAAGCGCTCACAGGCTGGGTCGCCCAGGACCATGGCGGCCAGCCGGCCATTGCCCACCGGCAGGCCGTGCTTGTACTCAGCGGCCGGGGTCGTGTACCAGAGACGGTTCATCGTCAGGTCCTCCTCTGCCGTGTGCGTTGCGCCTTCAGCCGCGAGCCGCGGCCGCTCCATCCTGCCGGGACTGCCGACCGTCGGGTCGGCTCTGGCCGCGAGCCGCGGCCGCTCCATCCTGCCGGGACCGCTGACCGTCGGGTCGGCTCCGGCCGCGAGCCGCTTAGCGCAACACTTCATCCCGGCGGATGATCTCATTCTGGGCCTCAGGCGTCATATCCACGAAGGCGGCGCTGTAGCCCGTGATGCGCACCATCAGGTCGCGGTGCTGGTCAGGCTGCTGCTGGGCCTGCCGCAGGGTCTGGGTGTCGACCATCGAGACCTGGGCCTGCAAGCCGCCGCGCTCGAAGTAAGCACACAGGGCCGCACTGAGCGCCTCGAGGCCCTGTCGGCCGCGAAAGGCCGAGGGCGACAGGCGCAGGTTGAGCGCGCCCGAGTGGCAGCAGTCCAGCGGCAGTTTGGCCAGGCTGTTGAGTACTGACGTCAGGCCGTCTCCCGCCACGGCGCGCGAGGGGGAGCTGTTTTCGCTCAGGGGTTGCCCGGCGTGGCGGCCATCGGGCGTGGCACCCGTCTGGCGGCCGCTGCTGATATGCGAGGTATCCGTCTCGATGCAACGGCAGATGAGGAGTGGCTCCCGCCCGGGCTCCATTGCCAGCTCGTCGAGGATGCCGTGCATCGCCTGCATCAGCCGCACGGCGATCTGGTCAGCACGCTCGTCGTTACACCCGAACTTCGGCGCCTGCAAGCACATCTGCCGCAGCGGCTCCTGCTCGGCAAAGTCCGCCTCCAGAGCGGCGAGCAGCTCGGCCAGAGTGACCTGGCCACGGCGAAAGACGACCTCGTCGAGCGCCGCCACGGAGTCCACCAGGGTCGCGAAGCTGCCGAAGGTGGTCGCCATGGTCACGTGGTCGACGCCGCCGTGCCGTTTGTCGCAGGCCCGCTCGATCGGGCCGCGCAGGAAGAGATCATCGACCGCCAGCGGTCCAGGCGCTTGGGCGCGATTCGCTTCCAGAGCCTGGCGGAAGGCAGCAGTCTCGGTGCGCATGCGGCTGCGGTAGGCCTCCAGGAACGCCGTCAGCACCTCGTCGAGGCGGCTGCACGCAGGGGCCAGTTTGAGGGCGGCGAGCAGGGTTTGCGGCAGCACCTGCCAGGCGCAGCGCCCGAGAATCTGGCTGGGCGGCAGGTCGGGCCAGTTGCAGCCGTGCATGGTGTACTCGCAGGCCTGTTCCCGGGAAAAACCGAGGCGCTCGAAGGCCGGGATCACCGCCCGGTCATTGTACACCATCAGGCTCGAATTCTGGCGCATGCGAGTGCATACCAGCCGCCAGGTGTCCGCCGTCATGCCCGGCCAGGTACGCACCACCACATACGGGTTCTCGAAGCGCGGCACGATGCGTTCCAGGAATAGATCGGTGAGCTCAGTGCAGTCCGGCCGCCCTGGCGCGCGTTCGCCGCCCAGGACGATGTACTGCGGCGCGTCGTAGGTCAGATTGCGCTCCCAGCCCGTGTTCTGCGCCCCGCCACCGCTCATCTGGTGCTCGCCGCGGCCGAGGATGAGGTTGTTCTTGCAGTAGAAGTCCTCGATGAGCTCGCCGGCCTGTGCCGACGTCAGCCGACCGGCGTCGAGGTCGCGCCGGTAGAAGGGGTACAGCCACTGGTCCATCCGGCCGAAGGTCAGGGTCGGGTTCCGCGACACCATGGTGCAGTAGACGAAGCCGACCGTCCACATGAGCTGCAGCGCCTCGTGAAAGGTGGTCGGGGCACACTCGGCGGCGGCCCGCGCCGCGGCGGCCGGTCCCGCCAGCCCGGCCGCGGCCGCGGACTCCGCAGACCGCCGGGCGTACTCCCGGATGGCCTCCAGCACCAGCGCCATGCCTTCCAAGAACACCACCTGCCGCGCTCGCGTGGGCTCAGCCCGCTCTCGTGCCAGGCTCGCCGCGACCGCCGCGGCCAGTCCGGGCAGCCCCACCGCCAGCAGGCGCTCCCAATCGAAGGTCTCGTGACCCCCATCCGTAAAGCCGGGCGGCAGCGCCGAGCCCAGCAGCTTCACGCTCTCCTGGAAGTACGCCTCCTCGGCGGTATCCGGGACGACTTCCGGCATACGGCCAAGCAGCAGATCGTGTGGCGCCACGGGGACCTCGAGGTGCCGGGTGACGTGCCCCAGAACCTGCCCCAGGCAGAGCGGCTGCAGCAGCTCCCGGCAGCGTTCCCAGGCCTCCCGCGTCAGCCGCAAACGCGGCAACGAGGTCGAACGCGGCGACTTATGCCGCAGTTCGTGCAACGCTTCCTCGACTCGCGGATGGTGACCCATAGCGCCGGGAATGTAAGCGGGAACGCCCACGGGTCAATGGCACAGGCGTATTCGGAGCAATGCCTCAGAAGCTGCGAAAGAATCGGGGGCGGAATCGGTATCGGAATCGCGCCTGAATGAACCAGGTAAAGTGGTTTGTGGACGGCGGCGTGGGCATTTCTTCACAGATTCTGAGGCGTTACCTAGGGGCGTCGGAGCCGCGGTTGCACTTCGGTGGGATACGTCTATCCTGCCACGCAGCGCACGACGGTTGAGCCCCTGAGATGCCTACGGAGAGGGTCATCCTGCATGCACAGGTAGCTTGTTTCTGAGCGTCTGGCTGGCGCTGGGGGTGGCGTGGGCGGCCGACCCGGTGGTGTCGAGGGTGACGGTGAAGCAACGACCCGGCACGAAGTTGGTGGAGATCGGCGACGACCTGGCCGCCGCTCAGCCGGTCGAGATCGGCATACGCCTCTCGGCTAACCACGGCGCGTCCCGGACCGCGGCGGTCCGTGGCGAAAATGGCGACCAGACTTGACTGCCACAATGTAGTAGGTATCTTAGCCGTCGCTTTGTAGCCCCCGTCAGACCGCAGGCGGGGCGCGGTACGGCCGACAGGTGTAACCAGAGGCGCGGCGGGGCGCCGGTCCAGCGGCAAGCGTGAGAGCGCGAGTATGACGGAGTTCACGTTCGGGTTCGCAACGGTGGGCGCGTTCCTTCTGGTCGCGGTCGCGTTTGTCTTTGGCGCGCTGCTCTTCGGACGCTTTGTGAGGCCGACGCGTCCCTCCCTCGAGAAGCAGTCGGTGTACGAATGTGGCGAGCGTCCCATCGGGCACGCCTGGTTCAACTTCAACCCGCGCTTCTACATTATCGCGATGATCTTCGTGGTCTTCGACGTGGAAATCGCCCTGACCTATCCGGTGGCGGCGGTGTTCGCCGGTTGGCTCGAGGCCGGTAAGGGCGGGCTTGCCTATGGCGAGCTGGCCATGTTCCTGTTGATCCTGTTCCTCGGGTTGGCCTACGTGTGGCGTAAGGGGGACTTGGACTGGGTTAAACGGCTGGATCACGAGGCTGAGGAGTTGGGGCGCAAGCGGGAGTAGCTTCTCTTCTTATGGAATGCATACTGACATCCGCGGAGTGGTTTGTGAACTGGGGCCGGGAGTCCTCGATCTGGTTTCTTCTTTTCGGCTCGGCCTGCTGCGGGATCGAACTGATGCAGACCGGCGGCCCGCGCACCGACCTGGACCGCTTCGGCGCGGTGCCCCGCGCCACGCCGCGCCAGGCCGATTTGATGATCGTGGCCGGCACTATCACCTACAAGATGGCGGAACGTGTCCGCCTCCTCCATGAACAGATGGCGGAGCCGCGCTACGTCATCGCCATGGGCAGTTGCGCCAACTGCGGCGGTCTCTTTCAGGGTAGCTACTCCGTGCTCAAAGGCGTGGACAAAGTCATCCCGGTTGACTTGTACGTCCCCGGCTGCGCGCCGCGCCCCGAAGCGCTGGCGGACGCCATCCTCAAGCTGCAGCAGCTCATGATGAAAGAGAAGTGGCTACGGACGCTGAGGGCGCCGCAGTCATGAGCCGCCCTCTCTGCGACAGACTCAAGGCCACGTTTGCGGACAAGGTCACCGTGCCCGAGGCGGCCGCCGCCCCTGAAGTCATTCAGGTCACCCCCGCGGCCCTGCTCGAGGTGTGCCTCTTCTGCAAGAGCGACGCGGCCTTGGACCTGCAGGTGTTGTCCTGCCTGAGCGGAGTCGACTACAAGGACCGCTTCGAGTTGGTCTATCACCTGATCTCGTATCGCCGCAAGCACGAACTGGTTCTCAAAGTAAGTCTGGATCGAGCCAACCCGCGGGTGCAGACTGTCGAGAGCGTGTGGAAGACAGCCAACTGGCATGAGCGGGAGTGCTTTGATTTGCTCGGCATCACCTTCGCGGGCCACCCCGATCTCCGCCGCCTCCTGTTACCCGACGACTGGGTGGGCCATCCCTTGCGTAAGGACTACGAGCCCCCCACGCAGTACCATGGCATCTCGCATAGCCGCCCTGACCCGTTGCGGCCGACGGCCCCCGAGTGCTCCCTGCCACAGGGAAGCGAGGTGCCGCGTGAAAACTGAACTTAAGGATCTGTCCCAGCTTCGTGAGATCGCTCAGCCGCTCACCGGCGAGATGGTCGTCAACATGGGGCCACAGCACCCTTCCACGCATGGAGTGCTCAACTTCTTGCTGGTGACCGATGGCGAAGTGATGCACCGGGCCATCCCCAACGTGGGATACCTGCACCGCGGCATGGAGAAGCTGGCCGAGACGATCCCCTACCACGGCTACATGCCCTTCACCGACCGCCTCGACTACCTCGCCGCCATGTTCGCCAACCAGGGCTATGCGATGGCCGTCGAAAAACTGCTGGGCAGCGCGCCGCCGCCCCGCGCCGAGTGGCTGCGGGTGATCGCCTGCGAACTGAACCGGATCGCCAGTCACCTGGTGGCCACCGGCACCATGGCGATGGACCTTGGGGCCTTTACCCCCTTCGTCCACTGGCTGCGCGAGCGCGAGGTCATCAACGACCTCATTGAGGCGCTCTGCGGCTCCCGTCTGACCTATAACTACATGCGCATCGGCGGCGTCGGCTACGACCTCCCCGAGGGCTTTGCCGACCGTGTGCTCCGCTGGCTGGACCACTTCGGTCCCATGATCGACGAGTTCAATCGCCTGATCTCAAACAACGAGATCTTCGTAGCGCGCCTGGCTAACGTGGCGCCCGTCAGTGCTGCAGATGCGCTCAGCTACGGATTGGTCGGGCCGAACCTGCGCGCCAGCGGGGTGGACTGGGATCTGCGCCGCGACCTGCCCTACTCGGTGTACCCCGAGCTCCGCTTTGAGGTGCCGCTGGGCCGTGGCGTCCGGGGCACCGTGGGCGACTGCTACGACCGTTTCGTCGTGCGCATCTTGGAGATGCGGGAGTCCTGCGCTATCCTGCGCCAAGCGCTGGAACGGTTGCCGCAGGGCGAGATACAGTCTAAGGTGGCGCGCAAGTTGAAGCTGCCTGCAGGGGAAGCGTATGTACGCGTGGAAGCGCCCCGCGGCGAGATGGGCTTCTACCTGGTCAGCGACGGTGGGGAGTCGCCCTACCGGCTGAAAGTGCGCACCGGGTCGTTCACCGCCATGTCGATCATCGAGAAGCTGTCGCCTGGCCTCATGATCGCCGACCTGGTAGCCCTTATCGGCAGCTTCGACGTCATCGCTCCGGAGGTAGATCGGTAGCCATGTGGGACCTGGTCACATACCTCGCGGGGGCGGGTCCAGTCCCCTGGTTCTATGCCGCGGTGGGCGCCGTTGTCGCTGCCGCGCTCGCGCTGGGTTTCGCCTCGGCGTTTGCCGGCCTGGCAAGTTACGTGGAGCGCCGCATCGCGGCCCGCATGATGAGCCGGGTCGGACCCAACCGCGTCGGGCCGCAGGGCCTATTTCAGTTCATGGCGGACGGGCTGAAGCTCATCACCAAGGAAGACCTGATTCCGGTCGGCAGTGACTCCATGCTGTTTCGGGTCGCGCCGTACCTCGTCTTTGCGGGGATGCTGGGAACCTTCGCCGCCTTGCCGTTCAGCGCGCGGCTGATTGCGGCCGATCTGAACGTGGGCATCCTCTACATCCTTGCCATCACCACGCTGGTGGTGGTGGGGATCATCCTCGGCGGCTGGTCCTCGAACTCCAAGTGGGCCGTCTTCGGCGGCCTGCGCTCGGCGGCGCAGATCGTCTCCTATGAGATCCCGGTTGGCCTGGCCATCCTCTGCGTCGTGCTCCTGTCCGGCAGCCTCTCAACCCAGTCGATCATTGCGGCGCAAGGCGGCATGCCCTGGAACTGGTTCGTCTTCCACAGTCCCTTCGCCTTCATCGCCTTCTTCATCTACTGCACCGGCGCCCTGGCCGAAGGGAACCGTACCCCTTTCGACTTGCCCGAGGCGGAAAGTGAACTGGTGGCGGGCTACTGCACCGAATACTCCGGCTTCCGCTTCGTCGTCTTCTTCTTTGCCGAGTGGGCGAACCTCTGGATCATGAGCGCGGTGGCGGCCGTCTGCTTCTTGGGTGGCTGGCGTATTCCCTGCGTGAGTGTCGCGGAAACCGCGGCGCACTGGTACTGGGTGCTGGCGGGGGCCGCCATCTTCGCCGCCAAGACGCTGGCGCTCGTGTTCTTCGTCATCCAGGTGCGCTGGACGCTGCCGCGGCTACGGATGGACCAGATGATGACTCTGTGCTGGAAGTACCTTATACCCATGGCATTTATATCAATACTTGGGACCATGACGTGGATGCTTCTCCTAGGCTGGAATTCCACCTTGGGCAGGCTCGGACGGCTAGGCATGCTCGCCGTGGGACTGCTGGTTCTCGCGCACTACCTGCGCCGGGCCGTTGCGGCCTATCGCGCCGACAGTGCCAACTACAAGAGGATGACCGGGCAGTCGCTGTGGTACCCCCCGTACCGGCTGCCGTAGGACAGCATAGTCATGGCTTCGTACTACTCCAGAATAGCCGACAGTGTGACCTCCATCCTTGAGGGTATGGCCGTCACGCTGAGCTGGCTTTTCCGCCGCCCCTGTACGGTGCAGTGGCCGGACAAGATCGAGAAGCCTATCGAGGAAACTCTGCCCGAGCGCTATCGCGGCATCCTTGAGGTGGAGACGAAGCTCTGCACGGGTTGCCAGGCCTGCGAGCGCACCTGTCCGATCGGCTGCATCCTGATCGCCACCGAACGCAATGCCGAGACCAAGGAGCGCTTCATCACCGGCTTCGACATCGATGCGGCTAAATGCATGTACTGCGGGCTCTGCGTCGACGCCTGCCCCACCGGCGCGATCCGGCATACCACCCAGTTCGCCGGCGCCACAACCGATCTGCGGCGTCTTGTCCTGCGCTATGTCCAGGCCGGCGAGAAGGTGGTGCCCCACAAACCCAAGACCGAGCTGACCGGGCTGGCCCCGCGGGGGAGCCTCGCGGCGGCCCGGGTGAGGAATTGCTTCCCCGAGGGAGAGAAGGGCGCCAGGTAGTATGGCCTACGCACTCACGTTCTATGCGGTCGCGGCGCTGACCCTGGCCAGCGCTGCCGTGGTGACGTTCTCGCGTAACATCGTCCGCTCCGCCTTCGCGCTGCTCTTCACCCTCATGGGTGTCGCGGCGATATATGTGATGTTATCGGACGATTTTATGGCCGTGGTGCAGTTGCTCCTCTATGTCGGCGGCATCCTGGTGCTGATTCTGTTCGCTGTCATGCTCACCAACCGCATCGAGGACGCTGGCGGCTCGAACCTCCCCCATCCCTGGGTCGGACCCGTCCTCCTCTTCATTGGCGTTTTCGCCGCCATGGCTTGGGCGGTGGTAGGAACCGCCTGGAGCGGCGCGCTGGGGCCGGATACGTTCGAGCCCGCGACCTCCCGCATTGGCAACAGCCTCCTGGGGGCTTACCTGCTCCCCTTTGAAATCATTTCGGTGCTGCTGCTCCTGGGATTGGTGGGCGCGGTGGCCGTGGCTCGCAAGGAAAGCCGAACGGAAAACGAGTGACGATGAGTATGCCGACCATCGGACTAGAGCATTTCTTGGTCTTTGCTGCCGCCCTCTTCTGCCTTGGCGTCGTCTGCCTGTTGACGCGACGCACCGCGATCGGCATCCTGATGGGCATCGAGTTGATGATCAATGGCGCCAACGTCAACCTGATCGCCTTCGCCCATCATCTGGGCAATGACCCGGGCGGACAGGTCTTCGCCCTGATGGCCATCGCCTTGGCGGCCGTCGAGGCGTCCGTGGCCTTGGCGATTCTGTTCGCGCTGTTCCGCATCATGGGCCGTCGGATCAGCATCGATGAGGCATCGACTCTGCGAGGGTAGGCTGTGACTGATTTTCCATGGCTCGCACTCATTCCGCTCGCCCCCTTGTTGGGTGCGGCGTACAACGGCTTGGCCGGGTGCCGTATGCAGGCCCGCTTCGGCAAGCCCGCCGTGCATCTGCCGGCCATCCTGCTGTCGGCCCTTTCTTTCGTGGTCACGGTCCTTGCCTTCCTGAAGCTGCTCGCCCTGCCGCCGCCACAGCGGGTGCTCTACTGTCACCTCTGGGACTGGATGCCGATCGGGCAGTTGGACGTCGGCTTCGCCTTCATCATGGACCCGCTGACGCTGGTCATGTGCTTCGTCGTCACCTTCGTTGGCACTCTCATCCACGTATACTCCGTCGGCTACATGCGCGAAGAGCCCAGTTACTGGCGTTTCTTCTGCTACCTGAACCTGTTCATGTTCGCCATGTTGGTGCTCGTGCTCGGCGATAACTTTCTGGTCATGTTTGTGGGCTGGGAAGGGGTGGGGCTCTGTTCGTACCTGCTGATCAGTTTCTGGTACAAAGAGCACAAGAACGCCAGCGCTGGCATGAAGGCCTTCGTGGTGAACCGCATCGGCGACTTCGGCTTCGTCCTCGGCGTTCTGCTGCTCTTCTGGGGCATGCAGGGTGAGTGGACCAGCGGCGTCTACAAGGCTGCCCCGGCGCCCGTCGCGCCAGAGACCGCCATCGTCGCGGCACACGGTTCACCCCACGGCGAAATCGGCGATGCGGCACCCAGCCTGCGCACGCTCACCGCGGACGAGGCCCACGGCAGCGCGGCCGCCTTCGGCAGCGTAACCTTTCGCCGGGTCAAGGAGCACCTGGCGCAGCCCGCTGTGCGCGAGGCGTTCCTGCGGAAAGAAGTGTTCGGCATCGGCCTGGTCACACTCATCGGCGGACTCTTCTTCCTCGGCGCCATGGGCAAGTCGGCCCAGATCCCCCTCTATGTCTGGCTGCCGGACGCCATGGCCGGCCCCACCCCGGTCAGCGCCCTCATCCATGCGGCCACCATGGTGACCGCCGGCGTCTACATGGTAGCGCGCCTGAGCTTCCTCTTTGCGCTCAGTCCGCCCCTGATGACCTGGGTGACCGTCTTTGGGGTGCTGACGGCCGTCTTTGCCGCCACGATCGGCTTTTTCCAGTATGACATCAAGAAAGTCCTGGCCTACTCCACGGTCAGCCAACTGGGATTCATGTTCATCGGCGTCGGCGTCGGCGCCTATTGGGTGGGCATCTTCCACCTCATGACACACGCCTTCTTCAAGGCTTGCCTGTTCCTCGGCTCAGGCAGTGTCATCCTCGGCTGCCATCACGAACAGGACATGCGCCGCATGGGCGGTCTGAAGAAACTGATGCCCACCACGGCGTGGACCTACTTCGCGGCCTGCTGTGCCATCTCCGGCTTCCCGCTGACCTCTGGCTTCTTCTCCAAGGATGAGATCCTGTGGAAGGCCTTCGATGCCGGCAACCTGATCCTGCCCGGCGGTGGAGTGCTGATCTGGATGCTGGGCGCGCTCACGGCGCTGGGCACCTCTTTCTACATGTTCCGCTCCTACTACATGACCTTCTCCGGCGAGTACCGCGGTGGCGCCGCGTCCGGGCATACCGACGCCGCAAAGCCTGCCGCGGGACAGCCTCTGGCCGCCAAACCGGTCCACGCGAAGGACGATCACGGCCATGGGAAGTCGGCTGCGGGCCAGGCTGCGGCCGCCAAACCGGTCCACGCGAAGGACGATCACGGCCATGGGACCGGCCACGCCCAACCGCCCCACGAGTCGCCGGCCTCCATGACCACGGTCCTGGTCATCCTCGCGGTGTTGTCCCTGGCTGGCGGCTTGGTTGGCCTGCCGCTGCTCTGGCATTTGCCAAACTACCTCGAACACTGGCTGGATCCTGTGTTTGAGGAAACCGCTGAGTTCGTCACCGCCGCGGGCCATGGCGCCGTGGCCGAGTGGACCCTGATGGCGGTGTCGGTCGGCCTGGCGTTTACGGGTTGGTTCCTGGCGCGCTGGCTCTACCGCGACAACCAGAACCCGCTGCCCGCCCGACTCCTGGCCAGCCCGAACCCCGTCGTGCGCGGCGTCCATACCCTCATCTACAACAAGTACTACGTCGACGAACTCTATGCCGCCGTTTTCATCAAGGGCGTCATGACCCTGCGGCGCTGGGGTTACGACTTTGACCGGATCGTGGTCGACGGGCTGGTGCTGCTCACGGCGCCGCTGGTGCGTGGCCTGGCCTGGTTGCACGGCCGAACCGATGCGCGGATCGTGGATGGCGCCGTGAACGGTACAGCCTGGACCATCGCCGGCAGCGGCATGGCCCTGCGGCGACTCCAGACGGGGCGACTCAGGACCTATCTGTATGCCGTCATGATCGGTGGCGTCGTGTTGATCGTGTTGAACTACCTGTTTCTGCCGTAACTGAAGGATTTGGTTGTAGCTATGGAGCACCAGACGACCTCAACACTGCTGTCCTGGATGACCTTTCTGCCTCTGCTTGGGGCGGCCGTCATCCTGGGTCTTGTCGCGCTGGCACCGCTGCTGAAGCTCTCGAAGAGCGCCCTCGATAACGCCAGCCGGGCGGTCGGACTCCTCGCCACCCTGGGCGTGTTGCTCCTGGCCTACCTCCTCTGGCGCGGTTTCGACGGGACCTCGGCGCAGTTGCAGTTCATCCACCATTTCGTCTGGATCCGCGAGTTTAACATCGAGTACTTCATGGCCGTTGACGGCATCTCCATCACCATGGTACTGCTGACCGCGCTGGTCTCCTTCGTGGCCATGATCGCGTCCGTGCCCTGGCTGGGCAAGGTGGATGCGCACCACCACTTCAGCGCCAAGAAGGTCCCCGGTTACATGGTCATGTTCCTGCTCCTGGAAACCGGCATGATGGGCACCTTCTGCGCCCTCGATTTCTTTCTCTTCTACGTGTTCTGGGAGCTGATGTTGCTGCCGATGTACCTCCTGATCGGGATTTGGGGGGGACCGCGCAAGGAGTACGCCGCCATCAAGTTCTTCCTCTACACCCTCAGCGGCTCGGTGCTCATGCTGCTGTGCATGGTGGGCCTCTACTACGCCTCTGGACCGTCGACGCTGGTTGACGGCACCACGACCGACCATACCTTCAACGTCATGGCGCTCTCGGCCATGGGCCAGGCGGGACACTTCAGCCACGCCGCCGCCATCTTCGGCCTGGCTTTCTCGAAGGTCGTTTTCGTGGGACTCTTCATCGGCTTCGCGATCAAAGTCCCGATGTTCCCCTTCCACACCTGGCTGCCCGATGCGCACGTCGAGGCCCCCACCCCCATCTCCGTCATCCTGGCCGGCGTCCTGCTGAAGATGGGCGCCTACGGCATGATCCGCTTCAACTTCCAGATGTTGCCCGAGACCGCGCGCTGGGCCGCCACTACGATCGCCGTGTTCGGGATGATCAACATTGTCTACGCCGCCTTTGTCTGCCTGGCGCAGACCGACCTGAAGAAGATGATCGCCTACTCCTCGGTCAGCCACATGGGCTTTGTGCTGCTCGGCTTGGCGGCCATGACGCCGCAGGGAGTGAGCGGCGCCGTGTTCCAGATGGTGAGTCACGGACTAGTCTCGCCGATGCTGTTCCTGGTCGCCGGGGTGATCTACGACCGGGCCCACAGTCGCGACATCAACGGCTTCGGCGGGCTCGCGCAGCAGATGCCGGAGTACACCGGCATCATGGGCTTGGCCTTCATGGCCAGCCTAGGCCTGCCCGGCCTGGCCGGTTTCATCGGCGAGTTCCTCGTCTTCATCGGCGCCTTCCCGACCTACCGCCTCATCACCATGATCTCCGCCACCGCAGTCATCATTACCGCGGCATACTATCTGTGGACGATCCAGCGCATGTTCCTCGGACCCCTGAACGAGAAGTGGAAGGGCCTCTGGGACCTGAACTGGCGGGAAAGGATCACCCTCTATCCGCTGGGCGTGCTGGTGATCCTCTTCGGCTTCTACCCCCTCCCGATCTTCCAGCTCATGAACACGTCGCTGTACGCGCTCATGGAGGTCGTACGCGTCGTGCCCCCGATCGGCTTGTGAGGTAAGCGATGGCTGAACTCATCCAGAGTCTGCGTTTTTTCGTGCCCGAATCGCTGCTGATTGCGGGGGTGTTACTGGTCCTCGCGGTCGACCTGGTCTTGCCCGCGGGCACGCGGCAACGACGCGGCATCGCCGCGGGGATCACCCTGCTCACGCTCGCGGCCGCAGGTCTCGCCGGTGCTGGCCTGTGCCTGCCGTCGCTCCAGCCGGTCCCGATCTTCCAGGGGATGGCGGTGGCCGATGCGTACGCGAGCTACTTCAAGTTGCTCTTCCTGGTCGCGGCCGCCGTCATGACCGCAGCGGCCTACGCCTCGCGGGAGGCGGAGCAGCCCCGGGCCACGGAGTTCTTCGCGCTCCTGCTCGGCATGACGTTGGGGCTGTTCCTGCTGGTCGGCGCCAACACCCTCTTGATGATCTATCTCGCCCTCGAGTTCGTCTCCATCACGTCCTACATCCTTACCGGCTTCAAGCGCGGCGATCAGCGCTCTGCCGAGGCGGCACTGAAGTATGTGATCTACGGCGCCACCGCCTCGGGGGTGATGCTGTTCGGCTTCTCCTATCTCTACGGGCTGACCGGCTCGCTGGAGATTCATGACATCGGCCGGGCCATGGCCGAGAAACTCGCGGGCGCGGCCTCGGCGCCGGAGAGACTGACCCTCGCCCTGGCCGCCATCATGGCGTTCGCGGGCTTTGGATATAAGGTCGCCGCGGTGCCTTTCCACATGTGGTGCCCCGATGTCTACGAGGGCGCTCCGACCCCGGTCACGGCACTCCTCTCCGTGGGCCCCAAAGCCGCCGGTTTTGCGGCGCTGATGCGCTTCTGTATCGCCGTATTCGGGACCGCTGGAGGGCCCTGGCCAGCCCTGCTCGGCATCGTCGCCGCCTGCACCATGACCCTCGGCAACCTGGCCGCGATCGGCCAGGATAACGTCAAGCGTCTGCTCGCCTACTCCAGCATCGCCCATGCCGGCTACATGCTGCTGGCCGTCGTCGCCTTCTCGGCGGACGGCGTGGCGGCAGTGATGTTCTATCTGGGCGTCTACGTCCTGATGAACCTGGGCGCGTTTGTGGTTGTCATGGCCGTGCGCGACAGCACCGGCGGTCGCGAGGACATCGGAGCCTATCACGGTCTTTCGCAGCGCAACCCGCTGCTGGCGGTGACTATGACCATCTTCCTGCTTTCGCTGGTCGGACTGCCGCCCCTGGGCGGCTTCATCGGCAAGTTCTACGTCTTTGCGGCGCTGTTGGAGAAGGCGAGCCTGTGGTACTACGTGCTGGCTCTCGTGGGAGTCCTGAACTCAGCCATCTCGCTCTACTACTACGCCCGGATCATCAAGGCGATGTTCCTGACGCCCCCTGAAGCCGCGGCGGCTGAGCCCTTGCGGCCGGACCGCACGCATACGCTGCTGGCCCTGGCTCTCTCGGTGCCGGTGGTAGGTCTCGGCCTCTACTGGGTTCCCCTGAGGACGCTGGTGGAAGGCTCGATGCTGCTTATGCCTTGATGCACGCGCCAACGGCGCCGCAGCGCGCAGACCTCTGGTACCCCTGGCTACGCTACCGGGAAGGTGAGTGACACGTGGGATTCGAGGCCGGGCTAGGGTCGAGGCAGAAGTTGCCTCCCACGGTGCGGGGTTTGCGGGGTACGGGGGCGGCCACGGGAAGACAGGTCTTCCTGGCCTGTAGCAAGGTGATGAGCATGCTTCTCGCCTCGGCTCTTCTCCACTGGCCAGCGCTGGCCGCCGAACCGCCTCCGAACCCGGCCCCCGGCGGACCCCTCACCCTGGAAGCCGAAGCCGCGCGGCTCAACCCAGAGCGCGTCGAGATCGTCGCGCAGGACACCTTCCCCAGCCGCAAAGGGGTCTCCCTCAAGGATGGCTTGGCCAGCAACGTGGGCGCTCCCGAGACCCAGCCGGACCTGGTGTTCAACGTTAAGGCGCCACAGCCGGGCCGCTACTGGCTTCGCACCCATGCCGCCACCGACGCCAAGGGCGCCGAGGTCATGCGCCAAGCCGCCAGTAAGACGGCGTCGTTGCGCCTGCTGCTGTCGATCGTCGGCAGCCGACCGAGCAAGCGCGTGGTCTTCGTGCCCTGGAGCCCGTCGGGAAGCTGTACACAGACCCTCGGCAAGTACGAATTCAGCGGTCAGGAGCAGGACCTCCGGATCTGGCTGCCGGCCGGAATGCGTCTCGACACCCTGCAACTCGTACCGTATTCGCCCCCCAAGGTGCCCGCCGCTGCGGCCGCCTACCAGCCGAAGCTCGTTCCGCCGCCGTCCCGGCCGCGCCTTTGGGTCAACGCCGAATCCCTGCCACAGATTCGCGCCAATCTCGTCAAAGGCGAGAACGCGCCGCTTTGGGAGCGGGTCAAGGAACAGGCCGGCAAGCCTTTCGAATTGAAGCTTAAACCGAACACCGAGATCGGCTACGATAGCGCGCTGGAGACGGCCGCCGTGGCCAAGGCGTTCATCTACCTGATGGACGGCGACACGACGCGCGGTCGCGAAGCCGTGGGACTCATGCGCGACTACTGCGCGGCGGTCGAGTTCGACAATCTTCTCGATGTCACCCGCGAGATTGGCCGGGCGATCTACTCCGGGGCGCTGGTCTATGATTGGTGCTACGACCTGTTGACGCCAGCCGAGCGAGAGAGCATTCGCCGTGACCTCCTGCGTCTGGCGGACGATATGGAGATCGGCTGGCCGCCCTTCCTGCAGGCGATCGTCAACGGGCATGGCAACGAGGCGCAGGTCAACCGCGACCTGCTCTGTATGGCCATTGCCACCTATGACGAGGATCCACTGCCGTACCGCTACTGCGCCTACCGCATCCTCGAAGAACTGGCGCCGATGCGCGCCTTCGAGTATCAATCGCCCCGCCACAACCAGGGGGTCAGCTACGGCCCGTACCGCTTCAACTGGGATTTGCACGCCGCTTGGATCTTCCGCCGGATGAGCGGACAACCGGTGTTCAACGACAACCTCGGCGAGGTCTATGCGTTTTGGCTCTACATGCGCCTGCCGGGCAACCAGGTGCTGCGCGATGGCGACGGCTTCTCCGACGGCCGCCCCGTCAACCTGGGCGCCACCCCATTGCTGAGCTACGCCTACAGCAACAACCCGGTGATCAAGGGCGATTTCGAGCGTCAGGGCGGCCTGCCCGCCGATCCGATTATGGTCCTGTTGCTGAACGACCCGGCGCTGCGGGCAGAGAAGAGTCTGGCCACGCTGCCGTTGACCCTCGATTTCGGCCCGGTCCTCGGTTCGATGATCGCCCGGACCGGCTGGAACCTCGGCGGAAACCTTGCCGATGTGGTGGTCGAAATGAAGGGCGGCGGTTACCACTTCGGCAACCACCAGCATGCCGACGCCGGCAGTTTCCAGATCTACTACCGCGGCCTGCAAGCGGTCGACCTTGGCCAGTATCACTTCTACGGCACGCCGTACGACTCGAACTTCTGCAAGCGCTCGGTCGCGCACAGCCAGCTGCTCGTGGTCGATCCGGACGAGAAACTCGGCGTTTCCTCCAACGACGGGGGGACGCGCTCGGTCCGCACCTGCCCGCTGACCCAGGAGCAGGCGGCCAAGGACCCGCTCTTCGCCAACGGCAAGGTCATCTCGGCCAGCTTCGGACCGTCGCCCCAGAGGCCTTTCTTCAGTTTCTTCAGCGTAGACCTGAAGTCGGCTTACAGCAACAAGATAGAGGCATACGTACGGACCTTCTGCTTCCTTAATCTCGATCAGCAGCAAACCCCGGGTGTGCTCATCATCCTCGATGCCGTGACCACCGCCAAGCCCGAGTTGAAGAAGTACTGGCAGGTGAACACCTTGAACCTGCCGGAACGGACCGCCGACGGCGTGATTCTCAGAAACAGCGCCCTGGGCTTGGCCGGCAAAGTCAGCGTCCGCATGCTGCGACCGCGAGCCGACGAACGCGAGGTCGAGATCCTGAGTGGCGCCGCCGCCTACAGCGTTTCCGGCCAAGCCTTCTCGCCGCCCTTTCCCGATCGGCCGGAAGCCAATGGGCACCGGGTGCTGTTCTCGCCCAGGACGGCCCAGGCCCAGACGATTTTCCTGACCGTCCTCCCGATGGCCGAAGAGACCGCGCCGGAACTGCCGGTGGCGCTGGTGGAAAGCGCCACGGTCTTTGCCCTGACCCTGGCAGACCGGGTGCTGGTTCTCGGCAAGACCGGCAAACTGCTCGAGCAGTCATTCCAGGTGGAGGTCCCGGCAGACCGGAACTACCAACTGCTGCTCGCGGGTCTGGCCCCCGGCGTTTGGAGCCTGCGCCGGGAGGATGGCGTGGCGCAGTTCACCGCCCGCGTCGAAGCCCGTAAGAATACCGCCTTCTTCGTCGTTCCCGGCGGGCGCTATACCGTCGCCCCGGGAGCGCTTCCCGGAGCGCCCGAATTCCAGGCCACTGCCACTCTCATGCCTGCCCTGGCGGCACCTCTCGCGAACCGCGTGTTTCTGGATGGACGGATGCTCACGGTTGCCCCCACCAAAGCCGCTGGCCCGGGTCAACTCATGCCGGCCCTTGCCATACTGAAGGCGCTCGGCCTGAACGCGACCCCGAGCGCCGAGGGGCTGCGCCTGCAAGTCGGCGACCGCGCCGCGGTCTTCAAGGTCGGCGCCGACACGTTCGAACTGAACGGTCTCCGTTTCCGGCTCCCCTGCCCGGTCGGGCCGGATGGCGACGAGTGGTTCGTCCCTGACAGCGTCCTGGCGGCGCTGCTCAACCGTGACCTCGTGCGCGACGCCGCCGCCACCAACGCCAGCCTGACCCCAGCTCGCTACCCCTGTCCCGCGGAGATACTCTGGGTCGAGGCCACGCCCGACCCCGACCCGCTGGCACTGCGCGCCTTGCTTGCCGATATCCCCGGTCGCCAGGAGTACTGGGCCGCCGAAGGACGCGCGGTCCGCGTCGACCTGGCGCTGACGCGACCGCTGCCGGTCAAGGGCGTGGGCATCAAGTGGCATCAGGGCGCCACGCGTCAGGCGAAGTTCGCCCTGGAGACCAGCCCGGATGGCGTTACCTGGAAGCGCGTGTTCGAAGGCGCCAGCTCCGGCACTACGGCCGACCTGGAAACCTATGCCTTCGAGCTACACACGGTCCGGCATGTGCGCTTGGTCGGCTTCGGAAACTCAGCCAACGCCTGGAACTCTATCGTCCATTTCCGCGTGCTCACAGCGGCCCCCGACCAGCCTTGAACGCCAGGACTCGCCGCGACGTCCCCACCGCCGCCCGTCTTCACTGGGGCGGCCAGGGCGCCAAGCTGGCCCCGCTGGGGCGAGGCCCGGTGGGCCGCCAGCGCAGCGAGTCGTAGGACCTGTAGACAAGATCCAGCCAGGGGGTTTCAACCCGGCTGTGGCCCTGATGGCGCGAGGTGAGGGCCGCCTCCAACACCCCACTGGTCAGCACCGCGCGCTCCACCGGATAGGCGGGTTGGCCGCTGAGGAACATCTCCTCGATATTCAGGCTCAGGTAGCTGAAGTGGGCGTAGGCCCCCAGCGGGCCACCATGGCCCTGCGCGTAGATCTCGGTGGCCTGCACCTGGCTTCCCACCCGCGCCGCATAGGCCAGATCGGTCACATACCCGTTGAGCATCAGCACCGCGCCTTGGGTCCCGTCACGGTACTCCACCAGAAACAGGGCCGGGTTCTTGCAGTGCTCCTCCATGGCGCCAGCAGGTTTGTTCTTGATGCAGGCGCAGGCGGCCTCGGCCAGCTCACGCGACCAGCGCCCCTCAGACGCCGCCTGCCACACGGCCGCCCCTTCCAGACAGGTCACCGCCCTGACCCCCGTTTCGCCCCCTCTACGGCGCTCCACCATGCACTGCAACCCCTCCAGGGTGTGGAAGCCGTAGATGTCCAACCCGGAAAAACCGATGGCGAGGGCCTCTCCAATCGGAGTCTCCAGCTCGTGCTCCAGCCAGGGATCGCGCCAGCACAGAGGGATGCTGGAACCCGCCATGAAGGGCGCTCCCAGCTCTTTGGCCCGGTCGTACATCCACTTGATGTCGTGCCAATTGTAGGACAGGTGTTTGTCGTTGAAGATGGGCACGGCCCGGCCGCTGCTGGCCATCACCCCACAGATCTGCTCCATGAAGTACTTGCGCGGGAAGAGGTGCTGCTCCTTCTCGTTCCAGGCGTAATCCCCGTGTTCGCCGATGAGCAGCACCCCGTCCACCGCCAGTTGGCTGCCGCCCAAAGTAAGGGCCTTGACGATGCTGGGGTAGACGGGCACCCCGTGTTCGGCCGCGATGCGGCGACCGATGTCCGCGCTCTCCCACATGGAGGTGCCAGCCACCGTGGGGAACTGATCGATGTACATGGAAGCGATCGCCACCCGCGGCGGCTGTAGCCCCTCGTCAGTGGGAAAGCCCTTCAGGAACTTGGTGACCATGACATCGGCATGGGAGAGGGAGCGGTACTCGGTGATGATGGCAGCGATCTTCTTCATCTCGTGATCCTTCTGGGCTAATCGGCCTCCTGCCGAAACCGCCGTCAAGGCCGCGGCGGCTCACGTGTATGAGACTTGACCGCGATCGCCAAGGGTATGCGGCCCGAGGTCCAAGGGTCGACACCACCCGTTTGTTCGAAGTTGCCCTTTATGACACAAGGAGCTTCCCATTCCGCCCTTCGTCCGCCGCAGCCGACGAAGGGCGTTGGAGGGCGCCGCTGCGTCGGCGCCGCGGCGGCCACGCAGGGCCGCCCTCCAGGCGATCCG
>CAIZKT010000184.1:0-5786 GCA_903933565.1 uncultured Victivallales bacterium
CGGGCGCCTCTCCAGAAGAATGGAGCGGCCGCGGCTCGCGGCCACCGCCGACCCGCCGGTCGACGGTCCCAGGTCCGCCAGCGCCAAGCTGGGTGGAGATGCGGTGGGCTCCACCGCCGCGCCCGAGGCCGGGCGCTACTGCAAGAGGTTGTACTTGACGATGTACCAGAGGGCGGCGACCCCATCGCGCCAGCCGATCTTCTTGCCTTCGTCGAAGCGGCGCGCCTCATAGGCAATCGGTACCTCGTAGATGCGGCAACGGCGCTTGGCGAGTTTGGCGGTGATCTCCGGTTCGAAACCGAAGCGGTTGCACTCCAGCTCCATGCTCTTGAAGAGTTCGGTCCGCATCATCTTGTAGCACGTCTCCATATCCGTGATGTGGATGTTGGCGAGCATGTTACTGAAGGTGGTGAGGATCTTGTTGCCGACGTAGTGCCAGAAGGAGTCCACCAGCAATTCGCGGCCGGAGTAGCGGCTGCCGTAGACGACGTCGGCCCGGTTCTCCTCGATGGGCCGCAGCAGCTTCGGGAATTCGGCGGGGGAGTACTCGAGATCGGCGTCTTGGATGACGACCACCTCGCCGCCAATGCGCTTCTGGGCCGTGCGGATGGCAGCGCCCTTACCCTGATTGACCTCATGGTGAACGATGACCAGGTCTGGCGCCGATGGCAGGGACTCCAGCAGGGCCCGGCTACCGTCGGTCGAGCAGTCGTTGACGACCAGAATCTCAAGATCTGGCACGCCGCAGGCACGGACCTGGCGGATGATCTCCAGGAGGGTGCCCTCCTCATTGTACACCGGGATGATGACCGACAACTTCATCGCCTGAGTTGCTCCTGGAGCGCCGCGCCGCGGGCGCTATGATGGGCAGACCTGCTTACCCTACCGCACGGTAACATGCCACGCTTGCGGAGCCCCCGCCAACCCACGGTTGGCCGCGAAACGGCGAAACGGCGAAACGGCGACTGGAGGAGACGGAGGGGCGACTGGCGGAGATGAAAACAGGGTTCAGGGTGCAGAGCCCCCGGCTGCGGCCGAACATACCAGAATGAGAACCGCGCAGGGCCATTCGATTCTACTACACTCGACTCTTTCACCACAGAGGACACAATTGAGAATCGAATGGCCCTGCCGACAGGGCTGTTTCTCTTTCCGGGTGGTAGGCACGCTGGAGTCGGCGGTCCGCACCGGCCCTGCCGGGGCTTCCGCCGTACATGGGGGTCTTGCAGACGGCGGGTACCGCGAACCCGCCCGAAACGGGCTGGGCATCGCGGGCTCTAAGGCGGCAAGCAGCATCATGGCAAACGCTGGCCAGATCTAGCGGGGGGCTCTTTCTTGGAACAGCCCTGCGAAATCCGGCCGCGGGGTTTGCGTGGGTCGTGGCACCCGCCTATGGTCTTGGTCTCAGACCGTAAGACAGGTTCAGTAAGGAGAGGGTCCATGTCAGATAGAATCAAGCTGGCGCTGGTCGGTTGTGGCGGCATCTCGCAGGCTCACCGCAATGGCTACAAGGCCCTCATGGCCAATGGCTGCCGCGATTTCGAGGTGGTGGCCTGCTGCGACGTGCTGCCGGAGCGCGCCGAGAAGGCGGCGGCGGACATCGCCAGCTTCCAGGGCAGCGCCCCGCGGGTGTTTAGCTCGGTTCAGGACCTCATCGCCGCGCGCTGCGCCGACGCCGCCGACATCTGTGCCCCGCACTACGCTCACCACGGGCTCGCCATCGACCTGCTCGATGCCGGGCTGCATGTGCAGGTGGAGAAGCCGCTCGGCATCACCGTGCGCGCCTCCAAGGCCATCATTGCCGCCGGCCGCCGCAACCGCCGCATCGTGGCCACCGCCGAACAGGTCCGGCGCTGCCAGAACTCCCGCGCTGCCAAATGGGCCATCACTACCCGCAAACTCATCGGCGACGTGCGCTTCGCCATCGTCCAGGCCGTCGACCATGGCCCGTTCAACTACGACAGCTCACAGTTCAAGTGGCGCGGCCTCAAGCTGCTGGTCGGCGGCGGCATGATCATGGACAGCGGCGCACACTTTACCGACATGATCCAGCATGTGTTCGGCGACGTGGACGAGGTGAGTTGCGACACCCGCACTTTTGATACCCGGCTCATCGAGGGCGTGCCGGTCCTCGGCCAGGCCCCGGCGGACGTGGAAGACACCTGGCATATCGTCATCCGCTTCAAGAGTGGCCTGCTGGTCAACTGGGCCTACTGCCGCTCCGCCCCCGGCCACAAACTCGCCAACGCCATCTACTACGGCAGCCAGGGCTCCCTGCGCGATCTCGGCTTCCCCTTCCACTGCTTTCAGGGCGGCAGCGAAGCCATCCTGGCGGACGGCAGCAAGCTCGGCAACGCCGAGATCGTCGAGCAGTACATGAAGTCGCTCTCCGACGCCGATCGGCAGCAGCTCTTCCCCTACGGCTGTCTGGACTGCTTCGGCATCGAAGTCTGGGACTTTGTCGACTCGATCCGCCGCAACCGCCCCCCCGAGATGGACGGCGCCGCCGGCCTGCACTCCAAAGCCCTCTGCGAAGCCTGCTTCGAGTCGGCCACCCTGGGCCGACCGGTGAAGTACGACAGCGTGCTCAACGGCCGCATCCGCGCCTTCCAGAAACCGATTGACGACTTCTGGAAGCTGTAAGCGCGCCGCTGCGTTATCCGCTGGACCGGCGGCGGGCCGCCACCGCCGCGTTATCCCCTGGAGCGGCGGCGGGCCGCCGCCGCCGCGCCCGTGCCGGGCGCCTCTCTAGGTCGGTTCTGGTCGACTCCAACCGTCTGAGCCCGTAGTAGTTGACGATGCCGATGACCAGCATGGCAACCAGGAACGCAGGATAGGCGATGCGCCAGTTCTCGGGGCCGGTCATCATGCTCCACTCGGACATGCCCCCAATCCCCGCCAGCAGCGTCAGCGGCATGAAGATCGTGGTGATGAGGGTCAGCCGTCGCACGCTCAGGTTGGTCTCGTTGGCCACTTTGGCCATCTGGTTGTTGACCAGCGAGAGGTACACTTCTGTAAGGCTCGTCACAATATCCCGGTTCATTTCAACGAGTTCGAAGAACTTGGTCAGATGGTCGTAGATATCGCGGAAGTGGTAGAGCGCGGGCTCCGAGACGAAGGGGCAATCTCGACGGCAGATCTTCCCGAGAATCTCCCGTTCGTGGAACAGGCTCTTGCGCAGGGTCAGCAACGCCCGGCGCAGGCGCAGCAGGTCCGCCAGCCGGAAGGCGGTGGCGTCCCGCAGCATCGCCTCCTCAGCCAGGTCAATGTCGTCCTCTAAGGCTTCGATCGAAGCCACTTTGCTGTCTACGGTGTGGTCAAGAATGGTATGCAGGAGGAAATCGGGGCCCTTCCGCGCCGTGTCCAGGTCCTGACGAACCCTTGCTTCGATGTCCTGGTGGAAGCTGCCGTCCCGTCCGCCGTGGCCGCTGACCGTGACCAGAAAATCCTTGCCGAGAAAGAAATCCACTTCTTCCACGGCGAAGTGGTGTTCGGTGTAGCGGTAGATATTGAAGAGGAGGAAGGTGTTGCTGGGGAAGTCGTCGATCTTGGGGACCTGCTCCTCGTCAAGACAGTCCTCGAGCGAGAGCGGGTGCAGGTTCAGGGGCGCCACCAGTGCGGCAAGTTGTTCGGCGCTGGGGTCCACGTAGTCCAGCCAGTTGTAGCCGCCCGGCGGACAGGCCGAGAGGGCGGCCTCGAGCGTGGGCAAGCGCTCCCATCTGCCGTCCGGGAAAATGCTGAAGAACCTGGGGTCTGACATGTCGGCCCTCCTCGCCAGAGCGCGGAGGGCAGGCGCCCTGCCGCCAGTCGGCTCCCCGCTGCGTGACCCACGACCCGGACCTACAGCCGCAAGGCGCGCGCCAAACCCTCGGCCGCTTCAACCCCGGCCCGGATACTCTGCATGAACCCGCCAAGCCGATCCGTCCAGGCGCCGGCAAGATGGACGTTGCGCAGCGGGAGTTCGCGGACGCGCAAGATCTGGCGGTGCATACCGCACGAGCAATCGAAACCGGAGATGGCGCCCTGCGGGTTCCCGGTGTAGCGGGCCATCGTCACCGGGGTGGCGGCGTTGCGGACGCGGACGTGCGCCGGCAGCCCGGGAAACTGGCGGCCCAGGCGCTGCACCACGTCCTCGATCAACTCCTCCTTGTGCCGCCGGTAGGACGCCGGCGAAAGCGCTTGCCAAGGCTCCAGGTTGGCCAGCCCCACGATGCTCAACGTGTTCGCCCACGAAGGCGCCGCGTCGGGTTCGGTGACGCCGCGCGCGGTCACCGCAAAACCCGGCAGGCGCAGGCTCCCGGGCGGCGGGCACTGACTGCCGCCAACGTCCTCCGCCGGGATCAGCAGCGTCATGTGATTCCCAATGCCCAGCTCGCGGGGATGGCAGTCCAGTCCCAGGCTCACAACCGTGGCTGACATGGACGGCCGCAGGGCTTGCAGCGCCTGCAGGTAAGCCGCCGAAAAGTGCTCCGGCCCGAGCAGCCGCTGCGTCAACAGGTAAGGACTGACTCCGGCAATCACGCCGGCCACCGGGTACTCGGCGCCAGCCCGGGTGCGCACCGCGACCGCAGCCCCCCCCCGGACCACAATCTTCTCCACCTCAGCCCGCGTCAGAAGCGTGCCCCCCAACCCCACAAAACGCTTCACTAGCGCATCCGTCACCGCCTGGCCACCGCCTTTGATCGTGTACATCCCGCCGCCCAACAGGATGTGGAACATCATAATGAAGTTGACCGTGGGAAGCTGGTCCATGGGAACGCCCATGAGAGCAGCAGGCTGGAACAGGATGGTCCGCAGCCGGGGGTCCTGGATATAGCGATCCACGTAGCGCTTGGCATCAAGCACGGTATGGCGCAGAAAGACCGGAAGACGCAACAGAAAAGGCGGCACCGAGCGCCACTTGGAGACCGCGGCATCAAACAACGGCACGTAAACGCGGGCATGACCCTCAAGGTTTCGGCGCAACGCCAGCAGCTTGCCGCGCTCGGCCGGGAACTCAACCTCAAGCTTGGCAAACAACTCGTCCACATCGTTGGGCATTTGGAAGTCGTAGTCGCCCATAAAGACTCGGAAGCCCTGTTCCAACCGCAGAAGCGTGATCTCGTCGGCGACGCCCAAGGCAGCCGTCAAGCGGCGAAACTCGGCTCCCGGCCCTCCCGAAGGCACAACGTGCAGCGAGAGATCAAAGGTGTAGCCCTGCCGACTGAAGGCGATGGCATAGCCGCCGACGTGCGGCTCTTTCTCGAGCAACACCACCTTGACGCCACGTTGCGCCAGCGCCACGCCCGCGCTCAGACCGCCCAACCCACCACCAATCACTGCCACCGGATCGCTCATGTGCCCTACTCCACCAACGTCGCTTGCCGCACGCACTGTGGCGGAACCATACCGTGGCCGCAGGGCGGGCGCAAGTCAGGCCGCCGGTGCGCCGCTGCGGCAGGGCTGCTCTAAGAAAGCGACGGCGACCGGACTTCATCGGGTTCCACTCTTCTCCCGCCTGGTTTCCCTGGAGCCCTCGATGCCGTAGCCCGTTTCGGGCCGGTTCGCGGTATCCCCCAGCGCCCTGGAGCCCTCGATGCCGTAGCCCGTTTCGGGCCGGTTCGCGGTATCCCCCAGGGCACTGGAGCCCGCGATGCCGTAGCCCGTTTCGGGCCGGTTCGCGGTATCCCCCAGTGGCCTGGAGCCCTCGATGCCGTAGCCCGTTTCGGGCCGGTTCGCGGTATCCCCCAGTGGCCTGGAGCCCTCGATGCCGTAGCCCGTTTCGGGCCGGTTCGCGGTATCCCCCA
>CAIZKT010000185.1:0-3433 GCA_903933565.1 uncultured Victivallales bacterium
CGCCGCGGCGCCGACGCAGCGGCGCCCTCCAACGCCCCTCGTCCGCCGCGGCGGACGAGGGGCGGTATGGGAAGCGCCGGGTGTGCTGCGAGGTTGCTGCAAGTCATACAAGGGTTCAGGGTTCAGGCCAGCCCGCAGCTGGTGTCGGACATAGTCGAAAGAGACATCCAGCCTGCGCCACGATGCGTACGTAGTCGAGGCTTTAGCCGGTTTCGTGCCCCCATTGAGCCCGCCAAAGGCTCGACTACATACCCGCGTCGCGACCGGCCTGCGCCCAGGAAGTCTCATACAAGATCATCATCGTTCTTTCTTCGAACGTCTGGGTAGAGCGCTCGCCGGGCGGCGGGGCGGCGGCGGCGATGCGTCCTGCCGACTAGCAGGACTGCTCTTGCCCTCCAACAGAGCCCCCCGGCAGTCGGCGGTCCGCCTCGGCACTGCCGCGGCTTCCGCCGTCTCGGCGGATACCGCGAACCCGCCCGGATCGCGGGCTGGGCATCGCGGGCTCCAGGGAGGCAAGCGGAGCCATGGCAGACGCCTGCCAGATCCAGTGGGGTCTTTTTCTTGGAACAGCCCTGCCCCACCCACCGAGTCACGCGGGTTGCAGCGCTGGCGCCGGGGGGTAGCTTACCGCACCAACCCGGAGCCCCTCATGGTCGTCGGCATTCTCACCCTCGAAATCGACATCCCCGGCGCCTTCTCGCTGAAGGAGAAGCGCATGGTCGTCAACCGCATCCGCGACCGGGTCCGGCAGACCTTCAATGTCGCGGTGGCGGAGGTGGACGACATGGACGTCTGGAACCACGCTTGCATGGGGGTTGTCGCGGTCAGCAACCAGCAGGCGCACTGCAACGCCATGCTCAGCAAGGTGGTCGCCTTCGTGGAGAAGATCCGGGACTGCTCGGTGGAAGACTACTCGCTGGAGTTTGTTTGATCCGGGGCGGCGCCGGAGTTAGTGAGCCCCGGCGCCGCCGGTCTTACTGCCGCTGAAAGGCGACCGACCAATCGAGGTTTCCTGACACCTCTGGTCGCAGGGTCACGGTAACGACGTTGGCCGCGGCTGGGCCGAGCTCGGCGGGGGCGACGCTGGCAGCGCGGACCGCAGCGAAGCCGTCGGGAAGATGCAGGGTGAGGACATACGGCTCTCCGCCGACGACCCGCGCGGTGCCGCTCAGCAGGTTGCGCGCCGCCTCCCACGCCAGCGCGAGCAGGTCGTGGCCGCCCTGGCTGATGTGCCTGGAGGTGGACAGCACTTGGGGCCGGTCCAGCCGTCGGCGCAGGCAGAGCACGGTCGAGGTATGGGGGCCCAGATCCAGGTCCAGCGTCTGGTCACAGGTTCCCAGGAAGCGTTTCTCCCAGAAGTCGAAGGCGAGGTAGGTTTCGCCCCGGCCGCAGGCCAGGTGCAGGTCCGCCGCCAGATCGAGGTGGGCGTGGCAGGCTTCGCTGGTGGTATTGAAGACATCGACCACGTTCCATTGCTCGAAGGGCCGGGCGACGACGAGGTTCACCAGCGCGATGGCTGCCGTCGGCTGGTGCTCGTCCAGGTCCATGGGATGGATGTCGAGGACGGGCATGATGCGGCGCAGCAGTTCGACGCGCTCGGGAGGCAGGGCCGGGAGGTGGTCGCCCAGGGTGACGGGGGTGCCGGTCAGGGCCGTGAACGAGACCCGCGAGGTCGCCTGGGCCAGGGTATTGAACTCCTCGCGGATGACCACGTTATCAAGGTCGGCATAGAACAGGATGTTGTTGAAACAGAGGTAGGTAAAGGCGCGCTCGACCGCCTGCTTGATGTACTCTTCCCACTTGAAGATGTCACCGCCGATGCGGCCGCCGTCGAAGAGGTCGATGGCCAGGGTGATGTCGCGGCAGACGTGTCCGGAGCAGGACATCATGTAGCGGGCTGGACCGATCACGTCGCGAGCGGCCTGCACCAGGCCACGGATGGCCGCCTCGGGGGTGAGGGTCGGGTTGTGGAAGCGGGCGTGGTACTGGTCCGCGATCCAGAGCGACATCGGTAAGATGTCCCACTTGAAGGCCTCGTAGCCCCAGCCCAGCAGCTGCCGGAAGACCGCGGGGATGTAGGTCCCGACCACTTCCGGGTGACTGGGGTCGAGCCACCACCGGCCGCACCAGGCAGGCTGTTCGGTGAGGACGCAGTCGGGGTGTTTGAGCAGGAACGGGTTGAGGTTCGGGTCGTTGGTCGGGCCGATCCAGATGGCCGGCGCGAGGCCGAGCTTGCGGATTTCGTCGGCCACGTACTTCATGCCCTGGGGATAGCGGCGCGGGTCCGGGCTGAAGGTGTTGATATCGGGGTGTTCCGGCACGCTTGCATCCAGCTTGCTGTGATACCACTCCCAGTCGACCCAGATGCAGTTGGCGCCGTAGGGGCCGAGGTGTTCGGCCTGCCAGCGGGCGTTCTCCAGCACCACGGCTTCCGAGGCGTTGAACTTGACGGCGTACCAGGTCATCCAGCCGATGGGCGGCGTCTTGAACTGGGTCTCGCCCCGGACCGGTCGGTAGGGAACCGCGAACTTGCGGGCGAAGTAGTGCTCGTGGACCCGCAGTTCCAGGACACAGCTCGAGGTGGGTCCCGCCGAACTGGCGTGGAAGCGGTAACACTGCCGCTGCCAATCGAAGTCCAGGGTGGTGCGGGCCGTCCCCGCCACTTCCACCGCCGTATCGCTGAGCCGGTCGAAGAGGGCGTTGTCGATGACGGAGACGGCGGGGCCGCAGCCGACGCGCAGGTCGCCCGTCGTGCGCTCCAGGCAGACGGCGAAGGTCGAGTTCGCGCTGTCCGCACCCCAGTGAAGTTCACCGGTCAGCTCCACCTCTCCGGTCGTCCGCAGCCGGGCCTCGAGGCTGATCGAGTGGCGGGTGGCGACGAACACCAGGTCCAGCTCCGGCAGGTGCGCCGGGCCCTGCGTCAAGGTGACCGTGAGCCGACGCCCCTTGGGCACATCCTCGCGTTTGCAGGTGACGGCGCCAAACTCGGCCCCGGTCACCGCGGCCTGACCCGAGCCGGAACGCACCGTGAACCGGCCCTGCTTCAGGAACGTCCCCAGGTTCCCCCAGGCGCCGGAAAAGAGCCGCGCCGTGTCGTCAAATTCGACGCTGCCGTTCTGGTAGTTGACATACGCTTCAGTCACCGGCGTTTCCTCCTGATCCCCGGCGCGATCATGTCGCCCGGGGTTGCGGCCAGCAGCAGACCCTTGGCGTCACCTTGGAATGTGAAGCGCCGGAAGGCAAGATACCGACGGGGGACGCAGAGGCAAGCGGAACAACCGAAGCGCCAGGGCTGTTTCAAGAAACTGGGCTGGGCGTCGCAACAACCCGTGGTCTGTCTGCCGTATTGGGTTGCGCGAGAACACCCGCCGTCAGGCATGGCACAGGCGCCAAGCCAAAGCGGTGTCGCGGTCGCCGCCGACGACCTTGCCAC
>CAIZKT010000186.1:0-2811 GCA_903933565.1 uncultured Victivallales bacterium
GGGCTGAAGAGGCAGAGGCGAACCCGCGACTTCCGCGGCTGGGGGTGCCGCCGCGAAACCGTAGCGGCGGGATGGCGGATCGAGATGGAAATCGAAATCGGGATCGAATCAACGGGGGGACTCGGACACTGCGTCCCCCCTCGTCTATCGACCCACCACGGCGGGCAGGCCCTCGACCCTCTGCGGTTCTCAGACAAGCGAACCCCTACGGAGCTGACTTGCGCCCGGTCAGGTCGGGTCGTCTGGCAGGCGCGCATTCTAAAGCTAGGTTGGCGCCGTCACGTGTACGTGCTGAGGCCTGGGAAGAACATGCGACTGCTCCTGTGCATAGTGTCGACCTTGGGGATGGCTTGCGGGGCCGCCGCGGTTTTGCGCTGGTGGCAGGCGTCGCCTGGCGCCTTCGCCGTCTCGCGGCGCGAGCCCGCGTCGCTGGCGACGGCCCCGCCGGTGGCCCTGAACCCGACGGATCACTGCAATCGCCTGCTCACCCAGTTCAGTCGTTCACGGCCCGAGCCGACGCCGCAGCCCGTAGCGTCCGTATCGGCCGACCTCGCCTGGCCGGGTTTCCGCGGGCCCGAACGCAATGCCATCGCAACCGATCCAACGCCCTTGGCGGACGCCTGGCCGACCGGCGGGCCGCCGCTGCTGTGGACGGTCCAGGTCGGAGATGGTCACGCCGGCCCCGCCGTCTTCCGGGACTGCGTCTACCTGCTCGACTATGACGAGGTCGCCAAAGCGGATGTCCTGCGCTGCCTGGCCCTGGGGGACGGCGGCGAGGTGTGGCGCCGCAGCTACCCCGTGCTGACCAAACGCAACCACGGCATGTCGCGCACGGTGCCGGCGGTCACGGACGACTGCATTGTCACCATGGGGCCACAGTGTCAGGTGCTCTGTGTCGACCGGGCGACAGGCGACTATCGCTGGGGCTTGGATCTGGCGCTGGACTACGGCACGACGGTGCCTCTGTGGTACACGGCCCAGTGCCCGCTGCTCGACCAGGGCCTGGCGATTGTCGCTCCGTGCGGCAGGGACCTGCTGCTGGCCCTTGACTGCCGCAGCGGCGAGATCGTCTGGCGTACCCCCAACCCCGGCGGCTGGGAGATGTCGCATTCTTCCGTCGTCATCATGCGCTTTGGCGACCAACGCGCCTTCGTCTACGCCGCCCTCGGCGGCATCGCGGCCGTGCAGGCCGACGGTCCCGAACGTGGACGCATCCTGTGGTCAACGACGGTGTGGGACAAGAAGATCGTAGCCCCCTGCCCGGTGCCGTTGGACCACGACCGCCTCCTGGTGACTTCCGGCCACGGCGCCGGCAGCGCCATCCTTCAGATGACCCAGAGCGCCGGTGCCTGGGCCGTTGCCGGACATGTGGCCATCGATAAGACCCTCTGCGCCTCTGAGCAGCAGACGCCCATCTGGCTGAACGACTTGCTCTACACGGTCCTGCCCAAGGACGCCGGCGAACACCGTGAGGAACTGGCCTGTTTCGATCCGGCGGGTTCCGGGCAGTTACGCTGGACCTCCGGCAAGGGGCTGCGCTTCGGCCTGGGACCCTACCTGGTGGCCGATGGCAAGTTCTATCTTCTCGATGACCGCGGCGTTCTCACCATGGGCCACGCCACAGGCGCTGGCTTTCAGGTGCTGGGTCAGGCCCAGGTCATCCCGGACGCCCGCGACGCCTGGGGCCCCCCAGCGCTGGTCCGGGGAAAGCTGCTGCTTCGGGATGCAACCCGCCTGATCTGCCTGGACGTGGGCCGGAGATAGGGTTCAGGGTTCATCTCTTGCCACTGCCTACAACGAGAAGGGCATCGGTCCGGGTGAGTTCCGATCCAGCCTGTCCGCCTGCAGCGCTTGGCACAGCAGCGCCAGCGCCTGCGCTTTGTCCTTCGGGAATCTTGCCTCCAGTGGCAGCGCGTTCGAGACGTGATTGGCTCGAAAGATGGTTCCGTCTAGTTCGAAGTCCCGGATCATGGCGTGCAGTTCCACCACGGTCTCATACTCGGTGAGCGGTTTGAACCGGCCCTCGTCGACCAGCCGTTGCAAGGGAGTGCCGGGAATGGGGACCAGGCGCAGGGCCGAAAGCAGGCGCGGTTGCATGCGGTTGACGGCGTTCGCGGTAGCCTCTGCCTGGCGCGCTGACCCAGCCTGACCGCCGAAGCCCAACAAGACCATCACCGACAGCCGCAATCCCTGCGCCTGAGCGCGCTGAACCGCGAGCACCATCTCGTCCACCGTCTCGGTCTTGCCCTGTTGACGCAGCATCTCGTCCGCGCCGCTCTCCAAGCCCAGGTAGAGCGTCTGCAGTTTCAACTGGCGCAGCTCGCGCAGTTCGGCATCAGACTTGGCCAGGATGGAACCGCCATTGGCATAGAGATTGACCCGGGCCAGCGACGGAAACAGCGCGCTCAGATCCGCCAGCATCTGCCGCAACGCCGAGAAGGGCAGATGCATCACGTCGCCATCGGCCAGGAAGACGCGCCGGGTGTCGTGCAGCTTACGGGCAGCGCGCTGCAATTCCTCATGGACCTCGGCCCAAGGCCGTACGGCGTAGGGAGTGCCCTTGTACATGCCGCAGAACCGGCAGTGATTGTGCGGGCAGCCGTAGGCGACCTGGATGATCAGGCTGTCCGCCTCGGCCGGCGGCCGGAAGACGCGGTAACGATAGTGCAGCGGCTCAGAGTTGAACATGGCTAACGGCTCTACGGCTGATCGACGCTTACGTGGGCGCTGGAGTGGTCCTGCACGGTTCGGGGAACGGCGGCGGCGGCCCACCGCACTCCAACCCTCTTCATGGAGAGACGCCTGGCCTCA
>CAIZKT010000187.1:0-3939 GCA_903933565.1 uncultured Victivallales bacterium
GGACATAGCGGAATGAGACTTCCAGCCTGCGCCACGATGCGTACGTAGTAGAGGCTTTAGCCGGTTTCGCGCCCCCATTGAGGCCGCCTGAAGGCTCGACTACGTACCTGCGCCGCGACCGGCCTGCACCTTGCAAGTCTCATACAAGGGGATGCATCCGCCGCCGCCTTGTACCGCCAGGTGGCCCGGCTACCGTAGCGGCCATGCTTGCCGCACTTGCTATGTATGTCGGGGTGGGTTGTGTCGCCGGGGTTCTGGCTGGACTGCTTGGGGTAGGCGGCGGGCTGGTCATCGTGCCCATGCTGGGCTTCTGTCTGGCGCGCGAGGGGGTTTCTCCGGGGGCGATCATGCACATGGCGCTGGCGACGTCGATGGCCAGCATCATGTTCACGGCCGTCTCAAGTGCCTGGGCGCATCACCGGCGTGGCGCGGTGGAGTGGTCGGTGGTGCGCCGGATCGTCCCGGGGGTGCTGTTGGGCACCTTCCTGGGCTCCTGCGTGGCGGCGCGCCTGCCGACGGGCTTCCTCAAGGGTTTTTTCGTCGTCTTTCTGTTCTACGTCGCCGTGCAGATGCTGGTTGGGGGCAAGCCGAAGCCTTCGCGCGAGTTTCCGGGTTGGGCCGGGATGCTTGGCGTCGGCGGCCTGATCGGGGGGGTTTCCAGCTTGGTGGGGATCGGCGGCGGGACCCTCTCGGTGCCCTTCATGGTGTGGTGCAACCTGGCCGTACACCGTGCCATCGGCACCTCAGGCGCCATCGGCTTTCCGATCGCGCTTGGGGGGACCATCGGCTACCTATACAACGGCTGGCACGCTCCGGATCTGCCGCCGCTGGCGCTGGGGTTCGTCTATCTGCCTGCCCTCGCGGGTATCGTCTGCGCCAGCGTGCTGACCGCGCCCCTGGGCGCTCGGCTGGCACACAGCCTGCCGGTGCCACGGCTGAAGCGCGCCTTCGCCGTGCTGCTGTTGATCATGGGCACGCGCATGCTCTGGAGCCTGATCTCACGCTGAAGGAAAAACGCTCCAGGCCCATTTCTCAACGCAGGAGCATGGCTTCCTGGGGGGCCAGCTTGATGGCGCGGTCCTGCCCGTTCCAGCGCAGGGTGCCGGTGCGCGCCTCGTTGGTCACGTTGGCCAGGATCACGGCCGTAGAGCCATCGGCGGCGCGGAAAGCGTTGTGCAGGATGGCGGGCACGGTCCGGCTGGTGTAGGGGATGGTGTCGGTCTGCAGTGGCGGCGGGTGGAGCATCCGGCCATGCTGCAGGTAGGGTCGGCCCTCGCCGTGGAAGAGCTGCGACCACTGCCGCGTCAGTTCATGGTCACCCGGGGCGGCGTCGGCTGCGATGACCTCGCCGGTGGCGTCGTCCAGGATGGCCAGGTCGTCCACCCAGACGCGGGCGGCGCCGCTGACGTGCAGCATGATGCGCAGGAAGTCCGCCGCGCCGGCCGTGAAGGAGGCTGAGACCTCGTGCCACTGTCCGTCTGCCGGGGGGAATTCGAGGCGCCCGCCGCCCTTCGATTCGAGGGCACGGGTGAGGGCCGCGAAGCCGATGGCATTCGGGCGCTCAAGCCGTTCGCAGCGCAGCCAGGCCCGCAAGCGGTACTGCACGCCGGGGACAACGCCCCACTTGCCGATGGGGATGTTCTGCGAGACCTGCACGGTCTGCTTGTCCGTGTTTTCGAGACGCAGGCTGGCGGCGCCGCCGTGTTTCACCTCGGTGTCGACGGCGCAGGCGCCGCTCCAGGTTTCGCCCTTGTAGCCGGCGACCTTCTCCCAGCCGACCGGGACGCCCGGGTTGCCGACCTCGTCCATGCCGCCGTTGACCACCAGGGGTCCACGGCCAAAGCGCAACGAGGGCACCAGGTGCGGGATTTGGCCGTTCACCAGGCAGTACCCCTGGGTTATCAGGTCCCCGCCGTGCGGGTTGCTCTGGAACACGGGCAGGTACTCGTGGTACAGGTAGGCGAAGACCGAGGCGGGCTCGGGTTCGGGCACCTGCCGCCAGACCACCTCGAGATCGCGGTAGTCCTGGATGCCAGCCAGGCCGTTGAACAGCTCCTGGGGTTCCTCGAAGCCGACGACGGCCTCGGGGTTGGCGGCCCGGCACTTGACCGCGAGGCTGCGCATCTGGGTGGCAAAGACCTCGGCCTTCCACGGCCCCGCCCCCGGCGCGTGGCCATGTTCGCGGCTGAAGCAGGTCGGGAAGCTCCCGCAGACGACCTGGTCCACCTGCACCATCGGTGCCCCGGTTGAGAGGCAATCCAGGGCGATGCGGTCGAACCAGTCGCGGGTCCAGGGATCGCCGGGGCAGAGGCTGGCGTTCTGGCCGCCACGCAGCCAGGAGCGCGACGAGACGGCCAGGCTGCCATCGCGGTTGACCGCTGTGTGGGCCTTGCCCTCGGCTTCCCAGCGCGTCCGGTCATCCCATTCGAAGGTGCCGTCCGGGCGGGCGCCGAAGGTGACGGTCCAGTGGTATCCCGAGGGCCAGAGGAAACCATGGCCGTTGGCGGCGTCGACGGCCGCGATGACGCGCTGGAACTCGGCCGTGCTGGGGTAGGGCGGCAGGTAGGTGGGCGCGACCCAGGAGTCGACGTGCTCCCAGCCCCAGAAGGCCACGATCAGCGGAATGTCCAGGCCGTGCAGGGGTTGCCAGTACTCGCGCAACCACCGTTCAACGTTCTCCGGGCGGGCCAGGTGCGGCCGGTGGAAGCGCACCAGCGAGGGTCCCTGCTTCATCCAAGCCGGGATGTCGGTGCGGTCCTCGAAGCGTGTGGCGCACCAGGGCTGGGCACGGGCCCACTGGGCGTAGACATCGGCGGCATGATGCCAGGTCAGGGTTTCGTCCGGCCCGGCCGCGAAGGGGTGGATGACCACGTCGTACGGCGGCTCGTAGCGGCCGGTCGCGTAACAGCCATGGCGCCAGAAGAGCTGCATGGCCGGCCCCGCGCGCCGGACGGTCAGGCTCTTGGCATAGCCGACGGTGTCACGGCTGTAGACGGCCACCCCGCGGGCTAGACCGTAGACGGCCCCAAACTGCGCGGCCAGGTTGCCCGGGTGCGAGGCGCTGACCGCCGTGCCTTCCTTCCAGCTGCTGAGGTTCGGGTAGACGCCGCCCTTGGAGACGCCGGTCACCAGCTTGCTGTCAGCCCCGCTGGCGACCGCCAGGGTTGGCCCTTGGACGTACTCCAGAACCAGTGGTTCAGGCACTTCGGCGCCCAGCCGCAGGCTCACCACGTCCTCGCCGGGGAGAATCGTGGCCGTGAACCAGGCGGTCAGCCGCGCCACCCCCTGGGGGGCCCCCTCGACCGCGAACTCCGCAAAGCGGACGCGCACCATCCGCCCGCCGTCCGCGGTTGCGGTCACGGGCTCGATCTGCACCGAGCGGGCCCGGTCCGCACCGAATTCCAACAGTTTGCCCGGCGCGTTGGCGACCGGCAGGCTGACGCCGAAACGCAGGGGCGGGGCCTCTGAGCCGGCCGCCAGCAGCTCGACCTCGCCTGGGCGGCAGAGGCTGGTCAGCGCGCCGCGGTCATCCAGCGTCAAGCGTAGCTTGCCCGCCTCAAGCACTGTCGGCGCGGCGCCGACGGGTCCCCCCAAGTGCAGGGCAACCGCGAACGTCGCAGCCGTGGCCAAGCCCCATCCGGAGATCCCGTCGCGTCTGACCGTCAACCCAGTTGCCATAGCGAGTCACCTTGTATGATGTCGTGCGAATCGCGGCAGAGGAGGAAACGTGTTCCACCCTAGCAGTTCAGCATAGTCCCGCCCGCTCTGGCTCGCAAGCCGACCGGCCTGGTGGCAGGGCTGTTTCAAGAAACCGGGCTGGGCGGCGCAACACCCCGTGGTCAGTCTGCCGTATCGGGTGGCGCGAGAACACCCGCCGTCAGTCATGGCACAGGCGCCAAGCCAAAGCGGTGTCGCGGTCGCCGTCGGCGACCTTGCCAC
>CAIZKT010000188.1:0-9777 GCA_903933565.1 uncultured Victivallales bacterium
CCCCGGTTGGTGCCGGACATAGCCGCCAGAGAACTCCGCTGCCCCGGCAGGGGATTCTGCCATTCGTCAGGGGTCTTTGGTCATTCGACATTCTGCGGTTCTCATACCAGCAACCCCCTACGGAACTGACCTGCGCCCCGAAATCAGGCCGTCGAAAGAACCGGCTTAGGTGCGGGAACCAGGCCCGCGCAGGGGTAGCCCGTCGCGCGCTTCTGGGCTGGTATAAGAAAGCGCCGTCAGCTTCGGGACCGAGCCCGCTCCCGGCGGGTCCGTCGCACGGCTCTGATTCCGTCCACGTCCGCGGCTGCGGACGACGGACGCCTGGAGGGCGCTCCTGTGCGAGCGCCGCGGCGGCCACGCAGGGCCGCCCTCCAACGGGCCGACTCGTTCCGCTCGGCCCGGAATAACTCACGCAGCGGTCGCGGAACGCGACCCAACCGCAAACGTGTCGGTTATCTTTTTTCAGGTGCCGCTTGCACACGACTTGTTCTGGCTGAAGTTGTTGCATGCCGAAATAGTAGCCAAATACGTTCTTAGAGTGACTTTTAGTGGCCACTTATGGCAGTTAACACACCACGGCACGCGGGCCGGTGCGGTACGGGTACCGAGTCCCGGCAAGGACAGGACTCCTTCTGAAGGCGGCACTACCAACCCCGGACAACGCGAAGACCGCCTGAAGGCGGCACGACGAATCTGAAACCACTATGAACTACAGCACAGAGATCCCGGTGAAAGGGCACTACGATGTCGTGGTTGTCGGCGCCGGGCCGGCCGGGATCGGCGCGGCGGTGACCTCGGCGCGGTTGGGGAGGAGAACCCTGCTGGTCGAGAAGTACGGCTATCCGGGTGGTGTGGGGACCTATGGGTGCTGCACGATATTCTTCCGTTTCGGGGAATACGGCCGGCAACTGGTCAGTGGCCTGGCGGAAGAAGTCATCCGCCGAGTGGATGCGCGCGGAGCCGCTTCCTTCCTGGTGAATGACGGCTGCCAGATGCCGGAGTTCCGTCCGATTGGGGCTCGGCCATTGCTGTACAAAGTGATCACCAAGACAGAAGATCTGCGGGTGGTCTATCACGACCTTCTGAGCGAGAGTGGCGTCGACAAGCTGTTCTACTCGCATCTCTGTGGGGTGATACGCGACGGACGGCGCCTGACCGGCATCGTGGTAGATAGCCTGGAAGGCCTGGGAGTCATTGAGGGCGATGTCTTTGTTGATGCCAGCGGCGACGCCCATCTGGTCCATCGGGCCGGTGGCAGGACCGAACAGGCCGCCGCTGATGCGACCATGCACAAGTCGGTGTTCTTCATGGTGGGCGGGGTGACTCCGCACGACCCGCAGGTCAACCTCAAGCGCTATCAGGAACTCTTCAACGCGGGTGCGGTTCCCGACCGGTGCTGGAACCATCTGGGCTACTCCTACCAGTTAGACCCAGGGATTGTACAGTTGGCCTTTGCCTATGCCAACGGCGATGGCTGTTCCTCGGCGGACATGACGCGTATGGACCACGAACTGCGCCAGCGCAATCTCGACATCGTGGGTTTCATGAAACGGGAAATGGTCGGCTACGAACACTGTTTCCCGGTGAATGCTGCACAGCAGGTCTGCGTCCGTTCTGGACGGCATATCTGCGGGGTAACCAAGCTGACAGAGGAGTTACTGGCCAGAGACGAAATGCCCCCTGACCCCCTGGTGCACATCGTCCGGCGCTATGGCAGCCATAGTACGGATCAGAAGCAGGGCTTTGCACCGGCAAAGCGGGGGACGTTGGACGGGTTCTCCGCGGTTCCGTATGGCGCGCTGATTCCGGATGACTTCGACAATGTGCTGGCGAGCGGGCGCTGCATCAGTGTCGACGAATGCCTGATGGACACGATCCGGATGATGACCACCTGCATGGCTATGGGTCAGGCCGCCGGCGTTGCCGCGGCGATTGCAACCCGCCGTAACCTGTCAACGATGACCCAAGTCCCCTACGGCGAACTGCGTCAGGGGCTACTGGATATGCACTGCATTCTGTTCGGCCCCTGAACTCCCCAGGACCGCAGGGCGCGTCACCGGTGAGACGCGCCCTGAGGCTTCATTTCGGCTCCAGAATCTTCGCCTCTCTGAATGCCGTGATCAGCTTGTCCAAATGGGTCTTGCTCGTGCGCAGATAGCGCCGCTTCCCGACCGGCACTACGGTGCGATCTCCAGGTCCTCCGGCAGCAACGGGTATCTCTCTTCCCAGACTCTCCAACAAGGTGACATCCTTTGGATTCAACCGGAGTTCCAGCTCTTTGTCTCCTGATATATGCCAGTAGACCGCGTATAGAGCCTTTTCCCGCTCGAAGGTAAAGGCGATCACTTCCTTGCTCTCACCGGCGACATTCACGACCCGCTCATAGGGAACCAGTTCAAAGTCATTCTTTTCATTCAGCAGGAGAATGAACTCTTGCTCGGCATCACGCAGGCTGCGTTTTTGCGCATCGGTCAGCCATTTCCTTGCTCTCACTTCTTCCCAGCGTCTGAAGACCTCGAAGTTATCCGCCGTTCGCGGATGCTGCGCCAAGGTTGCCGGGTCGGCATGGATAGCAACAGGACAATCCCAGGCCGCCGCTTTGCTGGTGACAAACTCCAACTGGTCGGGCTGAGTGCCGATGGTCTTGGCGCTGGGAGGCCAGTAACCCAGCCAGCCGAAATTCAAGCGGGTGAAGTTATCCCGCATTCTGGGTGCTTCCTTGAGCGGGTGTCTTATGGTTTCTTCCTTCAACTTCTCCGGCCGGAAGATATCGAACGCATTCCCGCCTGTCAGCATATGCCAACTGAAGTGGGTCTTTGCGGCTCCCTCGGTGAATAGGGGTTCCGGCTTCAGCTTGTTAAACACTCTGTATTGCGCCCCGGACACATGATACCAGAAGGGCGGATTGACCCCTTCCGAGCCGTCGAAATAGAAGAATTCAAATCCGGCATCCCAGAGGTCAGCGATACCGTCCGCCACCTCATCCTGGAGGTCTGAGTATTGATCGATATAGACACTGGTTGCGCCGAATTCACTTACATCAAGCAAGCCGAACATATAGCCTTCGGGCTGGGCGTTGATGGTTGTCTTATCGATCCCGCGCACGCAACCGGTGAAGCTATAGGGTGGGGTCGTGGTGTAAGCTTCATACGAGATCAATTCCGTCCCTATTTTCAACACCTTCCGGTTCGTGGCCATGGTTGCGTGTAGAGGATTCTGCTCGACCTGGATGGTGGTGTCGTCCTTGCCCAGAGGCTCAGCCAGGGTGAAGGTCCTCAGCAGATTCAGCCGGTGATCCGGTACGGGGGTGACATACTTGCTGTCCCTGCCGATGTGGCTGTGGAGGAAATGACAACCGGGAGTAATACCCGCCTGCTTGATCTTGGTCAGCATCGCTTTCAGGTCAGCCTTGCCGTTCGGGTATTCCGGCCGATAGACATCGTAATTGCCGATGAGCCTGTAGCCTCTGCTTTCAAGAAAGGCAGGGTAGTAGATGTTCATGAGCCTGAATCCACCCAGCTTGGCACATCGTATGTGCTCATCCACATTGGTCGGATTGATCAGGTAGGTCCAGTAGTAGGATGCGGTATAGAGCTCATGCCGACGACTGGCCACCCCATGAGGTAGCCCATAGTCTGCTTCGACGACGGCGATCTTATCCAGCAGTTTGTCTTTGGCACAGGTGATCAACGCGGCCGTGACTCCGGTGAGTTTTACCTTTTCGTCCGTGCCTGCCTGCAAGATGCGGTATCCCTCACCCTCGTCGGAATCCGCATTCGCACAAGGCCCCGCGGCAAGCACATTCACCGCCACCTGATCATCCCACATCACATTCAGCCAATCGCCCCAATGGCCGAGATCGCGGACGGGCAAGCGCAGGAACCACATCTCGGATATCGGTGGTTCGGTCATGGCAATGCCATATTCCTCGGTCAGGGTGAAGGCCTCGAGGGTGAAGGCGATATAATCTGCCGCGATCTTCACCGCGACGGTGGCTTCCCAGGGGATCAGTTCGTAGCCGATGATCAGCTTATCCCCATCTTTCCTGATGGCATTGGACTTGAAGGTGGTCTTCTTGTTGGGATAGGCCAGTTTTATCTCATTCTGGTACGGCCGCGGTTCGGTTATGGTGCTTAGCGGAACCCTCTTGCCCTGTATGAGGCATTCGGTATTGCTGGGTTTGAACACCAGGCTTTTGACGATCCCGTCACTGGCAATGACGAGTCTCATCTCTTCATTCTCGATCATCACATCGGGCGTCTGGTTCATTGTCAGCTCCACTAGGAAGATGAGTGTACTTGCTTCCGACCGTTCGGCGGCGTTAGTGTAGTTCCGCCGCCCACCGGGTCAACCCAAGGCCGAGGTTACGGGTGCTTCTGCGGCTGCCATAAGAGGGAACATCGGTCAGAACAAGGGATAGAGCAACGGTGCCAGCGAGCTGCTTCCCGTCAGCACGATGAGAGCGGAAAGGAGCAGGAGGAGCAGCACGATGGGCAGCAGCCACCACTTCTTCCTGACTCTGACATAGAGCCAGAGTTCGCGCAAGATGGACCACTTGCCCATCGGCACCCACCTTCTCTTAGACGACTTCCTACTGCACCCGGAAGCGCCCTCGCCTCAGAACTGCCGTTCGTAGCTCTCAGGAGCAGACGGCAGCGGACTCCGGGCCTGCCAGTACGTTACCGCGTCATCGCGAAATCTGCGCTCAAGAAAAGCCACGCCAAAGAGGCGTCCGAGCATGGCAATGGGCACCACGACAAAGACGAAGATCACGGTCAGGAGCACCGTGCTCAGCCCCTGCGCCACCGTTGCCGAGACGGCTGCGAACAGGCGTTCAAGCCGCCGCAGCAGCGGCTGCCGCGTCAGGCCGGCGAGGCCCAGGCAGAGGGCGAGCACGGTCAGCAGCCACCACCAGGAAAAGCCGCGCCACAGGGCGATGCCGGACCAGATGGCACACCCCAACGCCAGGCCCAGCCCGAAACGGCGAAGCTCCCCGTCTGCCGGGCCGGTTGGCCGCCGGGCCGCGGAAGCAACGTCGATCGACGCCAGGCGGAGCAACGACTCCGGCGCCAAGTCCAGCCTTTGCACCAGGAATGGCCCCAAGGCCAGGGCGTCCATCCCGGCACTGGCGGCAAAACACCTCAGGGCCTCTTGCGGGGTCCGCACGATGGGTTCCCCGCGGACGTTGAAGGACGTGTTGACCACCACTGGGCAACCATGGCGTTTCTGCAGGGCCTCGAGAAGCGCATAGAAGCGGGGGTTGTCCGGCTCGGACACCGTCTGGATCCGGGCGGAGTGGTCCACATGCGTCACCGCCGGAATATCCGAACGCACGACCCGGCCCTGGTCGAGGCCCTCGAGGCGCCCGTCCGCCTCGCTGAGCGCCCGCCGATGGGCCTCGGCGACCGGCGCTACGAAAAGCATGTAGGGACTGGCACAGCCCAACTCGAAGTACTCGCTGACCACGCCCGCTGGTACTGACGGGGCAAACGGCCGGAAGTCCTCTCGCATCTTGACCGTGGAGTTGATTCTCTCCCGCATCCCTGGCGAGCGCGCATCCGCCAGGATTGAGCGGTTTCCCAAGGCCCTCGGCCCGAACTCCATGCGGCCTTGGAACCAGCCCACGACGCGGCCGTCCGCCAGCAGATCCGCCACCGTCTCGGCCAGGGCGGGCCCGCCCAGCTCGCGGTAGGGCACCGAGTGCTGGGACAAGACCTCGCGCAGCGCGTCGTCCGCGTAGGCATCGCCCAGGAGAGCGCCCTGCATGGCGTCCTGGCCTCGCGGCGCTTCCCGGACCGCGTCGAAATAGTGGTGCCAAGCCAGAAAGGCCGCCCCGACCGCGCCGCCGGCATCCCCCGCGGCGGGCTGGACCCACACCCGCTCGAACAACCCAGACTTCAGCAGCTTGCCATTGGCAACACAGTTCAGAGCCACGCCGCCCGCCAGGCAGAGATTCGGCAGCCCCGTCTCACGACGCGCCTGCGCCGCGAGGCGCAGCACAATCATCTCCGTGACCTCCTGAATGGAGCGGGCCGCATCCATAAAACGTGAATCGAGGGCGCTCTCGGGCTCTCGGGCCGGCCCGCCGAAGAGCTTCTCAAAGCGCTGGTTAATCATGGCCAGCCCGCCGCAGTAGTCGAAGTAGGCCAGGTTCAGACGGAAAGAGCCGTCTGCCTTCACCTCGATCAGTTCCTCCAGGATGCGATTGACGAAGACGGCGCGGCCGTAGGGAGCCAGCCCCATCAGCTTGTACTCGCCGTCGTTGATGCGGAATCCGCAGTACTGAGCGAAGGCGCTGTAGAGCAGCCCGAGGGAGTGCGGGAAGGCGATGTCGCTGAGGAGCCTGACCCGGTTTCCGCTGCCGATCCCCAGGCTGGTGGTGGCCCATTCACCGACTCCGTCCATGGTGAGGATGGCCGCCTCGCCGTAGGGAGAAGGGAAGAATGCCGCCGCCGCATGGGATTCGTGGTGTTCGGGAAAGAGAATCGGTCCTTGGTACGACAGACTCGACTGGATGCGGTCGCGGATCCACAGCTTCTCCTTGAGCCACAGAGGCACGGCCTTCACAAAAGCCGCCAGCCCCGTCGGCGCCGCCCCGAGATGGGTCTGGAGGATGCGCTCAAACTTCAGCATCGGCTTGTCGTAAAACGCCACGGCCTCGAGGTCCGTCGTCCTCAGCCCCGCCTGCTTCAGACAGAAGGCTATGGCCTGTTCCGGGAAGTCGGGATCGTGCTTGCGGCGGCTGAAACGCTCTTCCTGCGCCGCGGCCACAATGACGCCGTCGCGCAGAAGACAGGCGGCGCTGTCATGGTAGAATGCGGATATGCCGAGGATGTTCATCGTCTGCCGCAGGGCACCGCGGGCCGCCGGAGAACCATGCCCCACCAGCGCTTGCCGGCAGATCCGCCATCCGTCAACCCGTGGGATACTGAGGGGCAACATCGCTCCCGGGCACGAGGTTTCAAGCTCTCGGCTTGCCCCGGAGCGGCTTCGTCTCCTGGCTCGGGCGGTTGCAGGCGGGACTTCCTTCACCTATGGTTCTCCCCCACGGTTGGCCGGAGCTTCGTCGCAGAGCCCGCCGATTGCATGCTGGCGCCTTCTGCCCGCCGCCGAGGCCGACGCCAGCCTAAGGACCGACAAGGGGAGTTCCTGGTGCCAGAACCGGGCAGACAAGACGGCGCCGCGCCGCCGCTAACCGCCGGGCCGCCGTCACGGCGAGCGAGACTCATCGGGAGGCTGTTTCTCGGCCTGTTCCCGTTGCTCGTCCTGGCGGTGTTGGAGTTGATCCTCAGGATTATGGGGGTGGGGTACAACCCCCACTTCTTCGTTCCCGCGGTGGGGGGGGAACAGGGGCAATGGATGACGAACCACGCCTTTGGCCGCCGCTTCTTCCCGCGGGCTCTGGCGCGCGAACCCGAGATCCAAGGAATGCCGACGGTCAAGGCTCCGGGCGCGGTGCGTATCTTCGTTCTCGGGGAGTCCGCCGCAATGGGCGACCCGGATGCGGCCTATGGCCTCTCCCGAATGCTGGAAGTGGTTCTGCGCGACCGTCTCCCTGACCGGTCCGTACAGGTCGTCAATGCCGCCATGACTGCGGTGAACTCGCATGCCATTCTTCCCATCGCACGGGATTGCCTCAAGGCGGATGCTGACGCCCTCGTGGTCTACATGGGGAACAACGAAGTGGTGGGGCCTTTCGGCATCGGCTCCACCCTGACCCCCTTCTCCCCCAGCCTGCGCCTGGTGCGCCTTGGCTTGGCGGTCCGGAGCCTCAGACTGGGCCAGGTTCTCGATGCCACGCTGCGCCGGGCCGTCCAGCGCCCTGGCGAAGAGGTCCTCGACTGGCGTGGCATGGAGCATTCCCTCAAGCAGGAGGTAGGCGCGACCGATAGCCGTCTGGAGGTCACTCAGGCACACTTCCGCCAGAATCTCGAAGACATTCTGGAGGCCGCCCGAAGGCGCCACGTTCCGGTGATCCTATGCACCGTGCCGGTGAACCTGCGCTCCTGCCCACCCTTCAGCGGCAAACCCTTACCCCCCGACCCGGATTGGGACGCGCTCATGGCCGACGCCCTGCAGCGGCAGGGCCCGGGCCTGGCGGACTCCGCTACGGAACCCCTCGAGGCGGCGATTCGTCGGCAACCCGCTGCCGCGGATGGCTGGTTCCTGCTCGGCAAGACCCTGGCGCAGCAGGGCCAGGCCGAGAGGGCCAACGACTGCTTCAGGAAGGCCCGCGACCTGGACCGATACCGCTTCCGGACCGATGCCGCGCTCGACCGTATCATCCGCGAGGCGGGAGCGTACTCTGGCGTGCGCCTGGTGGATGCCGAGGCTAGCCTGGCCTCAAGCGAGGCGGCTGGCGTCGACACGTTTCTTGACCACGTGCATCTCACCTTCACGGGCACCTCCATCATGGCGGCGCAGGTCTCCGAAGCGCTGCTCGAAGTGCTTGGCAACCACGCAGTGCGCGATCCGCCGACGGCGGTTGCCGTGGCCGAGCGCTGCTCCCGCGTGCTGGCCTACACGGAGTGGGACCGTCTCCGCCTCGAGCGCGACATGCTCGAACGGCGGACGCGGGCGCCTTTCACTCGGCAGATGGGATGGCAGGCGAATCGGGAACAGAGGACTCGGCTGGAACTGCAACTGCGCCAGGGGGCGGTTCTGACCGCGGCCCGCACTGACTACGCGGCCGCTCAGCGTGTCCGGCCCGACGACCCGGGGTTGTGCCGCAGCGCGGCCAGGATGCTCTCCGCCGCCGGGGACAAAGACGCGGCGGCTCGCGCATGGCAAACCGTGTCCGCACTCCAGCCCTTCGCCCCAGATGCACTCCACAATCTGGGTACACTCTATGTGGATATGGGGCGCGCGCTCGAGGCGGAAGACCTCTTCCGACAGGCCTTGCGCATCCGGCCTGACCTGGCCGAAGCCTATGTGGGTCTGGCTCTCGTCCGTCTGCGGTCCGGGCAGGGCGAGGTCGCCTTGACTCTGCTGCACCTGGCCTTGGCCGCCAAACCAGGCCACGTCGAAGCCCGCAACAACCTCGCCGGAATCTACATCGCCCTGGGTCGCGTTGATGAGGCCCTCGTCGAATGGCGCAGCGCGCTCAGCCTGAAACCGAACTACACCGGGGCCAGATGCAACCTCGCCCGCGCGCTATGGGGACAGAACCGGGCCGACGAAGCCCTGGCGGAGATCGCGCTGGCCATCGGCAACGATCCCTTGTCTCCCCTGCCGCGACTGCTGGAAGCCGATATCCTCACCAGCCTCGGCCGGCCAGCCGCAGCGGCCGAACGCCTGCGCCGGGCCTTCGCCGACACGTCTGAAAACCCGCTGATCGCCGAGCGTCTGCGCCAACTTGCCCCGTCGCCGCCCCCAGCCGCTCCGCTTGGCCCGTAGAACGTCCCGTGGCTGGTGGCCCAGAGCCAGCCGGGGCGAGGCAGGGCTGAAGAGTTGGGGTATCGGCGGGAGATGGGTGAGGTCCTTTCGAACAGCAGATCCCCGACTTCTTCGTCGAACCGCCCAAAGACGATTCCGACCGCAATACCCGCGCCGTGGCCAGTCCGCTGCGGGCGGTGGCGAGCGAAGCCTTTTGCATCCGCCGACCGCGAGAACCGGTTCTACGTCCTCAGCCTGGCCCCGAACGTCAGGAACCGTCGCATCGGGTTGCGCGAGAACACCCGCCGTCAGTCATGGCACAGGCGCCAAGCCAAAGCGGTGTCGCGGTCGCCATCGGCGACCTTGCCACGCGCACATGGCCAACCCGCGACATGGACTGCG
>CAIZKT010000189.1:0-4764 GCA_903933565.1 uncultured Victivallales bacterium
CACCGCCAGCTCGTCACCGGCCCGGACTTCGGGAATGAATACGTCATGCCACGACTCGCCCCCGGACACCTCGCCCAAAGCCACCTCCCACGAGCTCGTTCCAAGGCTGAACCGAACCCTGGTCCGGGTCGGCGGGCCCTCGTTCCGAAGACCCAGCCGCAGGCGTTGTGCCAGGCCGTGGGGGGTACGCCGCAGGAAGACGGTAGGCTGGATGTCAGTGATGCGGATCATGGCCATACCCTACCCCGCATGCAAACACCTTCCAACGGTCGAGGCGGTGTCGGCCAACGGCACGTTCCTGTCTTCCGCCCGCAGGGCGTGGAGGTCGGCGGGCCGTCATGCCGGAAGGCAGGACTTCCGCCGGCTCCAGGGCTGGGGATACGGCGGGGACCGCCGGCTCTGGCTGGGGATACGGCGGGGACCGTCGGCTCCACGCCTGGCGCAGGCCGAGCATATACAGAAACGGCAGGTAGTGCTCTACGGTTCGCTTGCCCCAACTCCTGGCGGTAACTCGTCGCGTTCTCAGCGCTCCAGCACCAGCACGCGCACATCCAGCGCCGCGACCTCAAGCACGAGAGCCTCGCCCTCGCGGCGCAGAGGATCGCCGAGCAGATCGCTGACCCGTTTCCAGCCGACGACATCGAGGCTCTCGACCACGGGGGCCGCGGTCGGGTTGGTGAGGATCCAGGCTTCCCTGGTGCCGGCAAGACGGCGCCGCCGCAGCAGCCGCCCGGCGCCATCAGGCAGCACGCCGCACTGGCGCAGGATCTCGAGGATGCACCCTGCGGAGTCCGCATCGCGATGGGCGGTGCCGCCGTGGCCGGGGTACGTCCCCAGCAGCCAGGCCTGGCCGCGCCCGTGCCGCCGGACCACGCCGGCCACCGCGTCACCGTGCAGCAGACAGGCCGTGGCATCCGCGGCGGGTTCGAAGGTCTCGATGTAGAGGTTGGCCCGCAGGTGTTGTCCCTGGAGCGGCCCAACCCCGGCCAGCATGGCGGCATCGAGGTACTCGCCCCAGGTGCGCTCCTCGGGTGACCAGCGCCGGGCGCCATTGGGTTCGCGCACCATGGTGAAGCTGCGCTGGCGTACGCCGAACAGCGCCGCCATGGCCGGCGACAGCTCGCCCCGGTTGCAGTAGGCGTTCTCGCTGAGGCGGCCGGGCGCGGCCTCGCAGACCAGGCAGCCGCCCGCCTCGACATACGCGGCCACCTGCGCCGCCACCTCCTCCGACAGGGAGATCGGGAAGGGCATGATCAGCGCCTTGTACTCCCGCGCATAGGCCTCTCCCAGTTCCGCGACCTCGATGAAATCCAGCGGAATCGAAGCGTCCCAGCAGCGCCGATACCAGCCACGCGTGGCATAGCCGACCTGCCCGATGGCCTGCGGAAAGACGTTGCAGAACTGGTGGTTGCGTTCATTCACCAGGACCGCTACCTCGGCCCGCGCCAGGGTCGGCTGGCCGAACAATTCCGGGTAACGGTTCAGAGCGCGACCGAGGCGGCCCGCCTCGTCCAGGCGGGGGGTCTGATCGCCGGCGCTGTCCAGCAGGCTGAAGCCATTGCATTCGGCCGCCGCGACCTCTGCCCGGGTGACCCAGTACGACAGCGCCGAGATGCCGGAACCGACCGCGGTAAACACCCAGCGCCGAAGGTCCTCGGCCGACGGCACGCGACCCTTGTGAAACCCCGTGCTGACCGGACCACCCTGGAACTCGGCCGCCCAGACCGGCCGACCGCGCGGGTTGGCGCAGCGGGTGTAGTCGTAGCGCAGCGCCACGCCATTCCAGGTCTCGTTGAGCAGGGCCCGGTGCCGATCATAGGGCTTGGCCGCTTCATCGTCCCAGCCGTTGAAGGGACCCCAGGCCGGGTAGCAAGACGAGCCCAGGAAGTCCTGGCAGCGGGCATAGACCCAGTCCTGGCCAGAGCCGACCAGCGGAGCGCCCTTGTGGGCAAAGACAGGCCGGTGCAGCGGATCGGCGGCACGGATGGCCGCAGCCCGAGCCCGCAACACCGCCGGGATCTGCGCCGTATCCATGAAGCGCCGAAATTCGATGTCCTGCACCCAGGGCTGCGAGGGCACGCAACGTTCGGGCACAATGTCTTCCCATTCGGCATAGCGGCTGTTCCAGGCGCGGTTCAGGGCCTCGAGGTCACCATGCATCTCCCGCAGCCAGCGCCGATAGTGCGCCAGCGTGTTGGGGCAGTAGCAGACGTGGTTCCCGGTGCTGCCTTCGGCCCAGTAGCCGATTTCCTGCCAGGTGTTCCACACCACCAGATTCTCGTAGCGGCCCAACGCCCCGACCAGCCGCGTGATGAAGCTGAGCTGGTCGGCCAGGGCGCCGGGATGATCGTAGCACGGCCCCGGCTTGCCATCCGCCGGCAACGTGGTCTGCGCCTGATACGCCACCGGCAGACCATTGCGGCCGACCATGCGGCAGTCGGGGTGCTTGCGGTACAGCCAGGAGGGCGCCTGCTCGCAGGTCAGGCCGAGGTAGATGCCGAGATCGAGCGTCGCCGCGTACTCGATGAGCTCCTCGTAGCGCGAGAAGTCGCAGTCGCCCTCCCGCGGCTCGTCGATCATCCAGTGCTCTTGGAGCTTGATCAGGTTGAAGCCCTGGCGCTTGAGCAGCTCCATGTCGCGCTTCAATTCGGCCATGGGCGGCATGGGCTCGCGGCAGAGATGTGAACCCAGGGGAAAGACGCGGGCGAAACTCGTGATGTCCATTATCGAAGCACTCCTGTTGCTCGCGGGGAAACCTGGTTCTGCGCCGCCGCGGCGAGCGCGGCGGATCCGACCCGTCCGACCCGTCCGACCCGTCCGACCTGTCCGATCAGGCTGAGGCTCAGCGGCGCCCCACGGCCGCCAGCGCCTCGTCAGGCAGCGGCACGAGCTGGCCGGTGCTGCGGTCCGCGGGCATCTGCGCGCCCACCTGCCGGAGCCAGTCCGACAAGTGCCCGGCCAGGGCGCCAGCGACGCCGGGGCAGTCGCTAAGCCGGTTCGTCGTCTCGCCGAGGTCTGCCGTGATATCAAAAAGCTCGAATCTCCTGTCTGTATGGTAGTAGATGAGCTTCCAGGCGCCAGCACGGATGGCGCTGAACGGTCCCAGGCCGGGGCCGGTGGGGCCCCAGAGATTCGGGTAGTGCCAGAAGAGGGGCCGTTCCCCCGGCCACTCGGCGGCCTGCCGCAGAAGCGGGACGAAGCTGCGCCCGTCGCCCGGGGGCAGGACGGGCAACCGGCTGGCGGCGCCACTGGCCTCTAGGAGCGTCGGCAGAATGTCCTCCACCATCGTGTAACGGTCGCAGACACTGGCCGGAGCCGTCACCCCAGGCCAACGCACCAACATCGGCACCCGGATGCCGCCCTCGTGCGCCGAGCCCTTACCGCTACTGAGCGGGGCGTTATGCGTGTGCGGCGCCCCGCCGCGACCGTGAGCGCTGAGACCGCCATTATCGGACAGGAAAAGCACCAGCGTGTTGTCGCTGACGCCGTGCCGGTCCAGCGCGTCGAGCAGATCGCCCAGGCTCTTGTCCATGCCCTCGATCAGGGCGGCATACTGGGCCTCCGTCTCGTCCAAGCCCGCGTCACGGTAGGGCTGGATGAAACGCGGGTCCGGCGCGAAGGGCACATGCACCGCATAGTGCGACATGTAAAGGAAGAATGGGCACTGATCCCGCACCGCCCGGTCCAGCTCGGCCAGGGCTTCACGGGTCAAGGCCTCCGTGAGGAAGGTATGAGTGTCGTGATACTTGGCCAGCCCAGGAATATCCCAGAACGAGTCAGCCTTGCGCCAGGCGCCGCTGAAACCCTGTTCGGACAGGTAGCTGCCCGGCCCCCCGGCGGCGTGTCCGGCAACGTTCACCTCGAAGCCGAGGTTGAGCGGGTCGGCGCCGGGGGTATCGGCGGCGCCGAAGTGAGCTTTACCGATATGGATCGTGCGATAGCCGACCTGGCGCAGCAGCCCGGGCAGAGTCGGCGCACACACGGCGCGCGGCGTCGTGGGGTCCAGGCTGATGCCATTCACATTCCACTCGGGCGGTACGATGAAGGGGTGCTTCGCATCGGTGGCCCGATCGCGATGCATGGTCCAGTTGGTCACCCGGTGACGGGCAGCGTTGAGCCCCGTCAACAGGCTGACCCGTGAGGGCGAGCAGACGCTGGCGACGTAGGCCTGGGTAAACTTCATGCCCCCCGCCGCCAGTCGCGCCATGGCCGGCGTGCGGTAACGCCGGTTGAACGGGGTTACCTCGGTGTGGAAGGGCACCGAGGTGTCCTGCCACCCCATGTCATCCACCAGAAACAGCAGAATGTTAGGCGGCCTCACGGTCGGCGCTACGCTTGACGGCATGGCTGGGGCTCTCCGTGCTCCGGCGGCGCCGGTCTGGCCTGACGAGGCCGCGAGGCGCCGCGTGGCCCCTAACCTACAGCCATAACCGCATCGGCGCAGGCGCTGAGCATTGGCGGGCAGGGCTGTTTTACGAAACTGGGCTGGGCGTCGCAACCACCCGTGGTCTGTCTGCCGTATCTGGTTGCGCGAGAACACACGCCGTCAGTCATGGCACAGGCGCCAAGCCAAAGCGGTGTCGCGGTCGCCGTCGGCGACCTTGCCACACGCACATGGCCGAGGCGCGATATGGGCGTGCGGCAGAGGGCCTCAGGGGCTGGCCGCGAGCCGCGGCCGCTCCATTCCCCTGGAGAGGCGCCTGGCCTCAGGCGCTGGCCGCGAGCCGCGGCCGCTCCATTCCCCTGGAGAGGCGCCTGGCCTCA
>CAIZKT010000190.1:0-13340 GCA_903933565.1 uncultured Victivallales bacterium
CGACGGCGGGTACCGCGAACCCGGCCCCGGCGGGTCCTTGGCATCGCGGGCTCCAGGGAGGCAGGCAGGGGATACCGCGAACCCGCCCGCAACGGGCTGGGCAGCGCAGGCTCCAGCCCTGCCGGAGTGGTCGAAGCGGTCGGCGCGAGACATATTGGCAGGGGTTTGCAACCACGCAGGAGACTATCCATGATCTCGGAACGGTTCCGCAGTCCTCGCCAAGCAGGGTGGCTCGTGCTGGCGGTCGGACTCGGGTTGATCTCAGCGCTCCTCACGGCCGCGGAGGGCACCCGTGCCAGCGACCCGCCGGAGGCCCTCATCCAGAACGCCAGTTTCGAGTCGCTCATCCGTCTCGCCGCCCCGCCCGCCGGTAATGCGACGGGCGCCTGGGTCCTGAAAAGCGACCAGCAGGCGCCCGCGGTCTGGACCCTGAGCGGGGCGTACCCGGGGACTTTGGAGGTACACGAGGACGGCGCCGCGGACGGCCAGCGCTTCCTGCGCCTGGCTGCCGGGCCCCAACGCGCGGCCCACCTGGCCCAGCCCTGTCCAGGCCTGCGTGGCGGTCTGCGCTACGAGGTCTCGCTGCGCTACCGTGGCGGCCCCGTGGAAATGAAGGTGTACGAGTACACCGCCGAGGGCAAGCTCAAGGCGGACCGCGCTTTCGCCAAAGGCCCTGCCACTCCCGTCCGCGCCGGCCCCTGGGGCGTGCTGGAGAGCGTCTACGCGCTGCCCCCCGGCATCGCCAATGCCAACCTGGTGGTGTGCGTGCCTGCCGGCGCCGAAGCGGATGTTGACGATCTGCGGATCCGGCGTTTTGCCGCCAGCGATAGCGTGCTGAACGTACGCAGCTTCGGCGCCAGCGGTTCCGGCTATGAGACCACCGCCACAACCAGCGCCGGCGCGAAGACCGTCGTGCTCAAGGAGCTTGGCGACTTCGAGGTCGGCCAGCAGGTGGCCCTCTCCACCTGCAATCCGCACCTCTGCGACGGCCTCATCTGGGAGCCCACCAAGTGGAGTGTCCCCATGGCTGGCACGGTCGAGGCGCGTGGCTACGATGGCAGTCTCGGCAACTGGACGGTCTACATCCTGGACTTCGCCGGCACCACGCCGCCCACCTTCCGCTGGACGGACGACCTGGGCTTGACCTGGAAGCAGACCAAGGTGCCGGTCACCGGCGACTGGCAGGCGCTCAACGGCGGCGTCGAGGTCAAGCTCGGCGGGCGCGACTGGAGCAAGCCGTGCCTGGTCACCTTCAGCGGCCGCGACCAATTGATCAGCACGATCATGGCCATCGAGGGCAAGACCTTGACCCTCGCAGACGCCGCACCCCTCGGTGCGCCCGCCTGCAAGATCCAGCACACCGACAGCGGACCCTTGCAGGCGGCGTTCGATCGGGCGGTGGCCGAAGGACGAAACCTCTTCATCCCCTCGGGCTGCTACCGTCTGACCGCGGGCCTGGAGCTGAAGGGCGCTGACGGGATCACGGTGGAAGGCGAGAGCGAGGAGCGCACAATCCTCGATATCGGCAATGGCACCGGCGCCTGTATCTCCGTCGTGGGCGGCAGCTCGGTGACCTTGCGCAACCTGCGCTTCCGTGGCTTCAGCGGCTTTGCCGAGCGTCGGCAGATGGGGGCGCTGGGCTTGCCGGGTTATCCGGAGATGTGGGGTTTCTACGTCAAGCACTGCAACGCGGTGGGCATCCGCAGCCCGGAACGGCTTCTGGTGGAGAACTGCCACGCCAGCCGCATGTCGGCGGAGTGTTTCTACTCTGGCAGTCGCAGTCGCTCGGGCAACGACGATCCTGCCACCTACACCAAGTCCATCGTCTACCAGTATTGCACGGTCACCGACTGCGCCCGCAATGCCTTCAACAACAACGACATGGCCGAGAACACGTCCGTCCTCTACTGCCGTATTCAGGAGGTCGGCGGCTGCACCTGGGAAGGGGCGTCTCGATTCGTCAAGTTCGTCGGTAACTACGTGCGCAATGCGGGCACCGTGGCAATCGGCAACATCCGCTCGCGCGCTGCCGCCTTCGACATCCTGCCGTCGGGGCAGCACATCGTGGCGCACAACACCTTCGAGCAGGAGATGGTCTATGGCGGCTGCGCTGTCCGCTCCAGTGCCGGTTCCACGCCCGTGGTCATCAGTAACAACATCTTCGTCAACTTCAACACCTCTGCCATTGAGGCCACGGGCTTCGGCGATGCCAGCAATCTGCCTGCGGGCAATACCCTCATCACGGGCAATGCTATCGACCTGACCTGCGTGCGGGGCGACTCCCGGGCCCGCATCGGCATCGCGGTCTCGGCGGATGATGCCACCCTCAGCGACAACCAGATCTATGTGCGCGGCGAGGTCGATGCGCGGGTGAAAGGCATCGTGCTGCAGGAGCCCGCCCAGAACCTCGTGGTGCATGACAATATCGTCCGGGGCTGCGGCACCGGTCTGGCCGCCAGCACCCTCTCCGGCCGGGTCGAGAAGGTGCTTGATGCCCGTACCTTCAGATCGGGCGGCGCCCTGCCTTGGCCCCGCCGCCGCACGCACGAGTACCGTGCCTGGCGTATCGCCTGGACCGGCCGCAACGGGACGGTGGTTCCCGGCCCCGAGATCGAGAGGTTCGATGCCGAGGAGGGCGTCTTCAGGCTCGCGGCGGATACCGACCTGACCGGCAAGACGGGGTTCTGCGTCTACCCGCCACAGGGCCCCCAGTGGAACCTGCACCATAACACCTTCACCAACTGCACCCAGCCGGTCACCCTCGATGTCTTTGGCGGGCCCACCGCCGCCTTCGCCGACAACCTGCTATCCCGCGGCCAGGCAACCGGGATCAAGGCCGCGCTTGAGGTCCGTGGCGCCTTCCGCCTCAGCGACAACCAGTTCGCCGGCTTCGATGAACCCGACAGCACGGCGTTGCTGCTGCATCCGAGCCGCTTTGGCGGAGCGGCGCGCTTCATCTGTCGCCATAACAGCTTCGACCGCTGCCCGCTGCCGATCGCCGAGAGCACTGCCGGAGTCTGGGCGGCGACGCTCAAAGAGGGCAATCTGGTTGCCGGCCAGGCGGGCTGGGAGGAACTGGGGACGGGGGACGGCCTGGTGCGCACCCTGCCGCCGAGCGCTGGACCGGTAAGCCTCCTCAGCTGCACGCGCCTCGCCCAAGCCCCTGCCATCGATGGCCAGCTCGCGGATTGGTCCTGGAACGCTGCCGACGCCGTGGCGTCCCTCAACCGCACCCACGAGGGCGGCCCCAGCCAGGGCTTCACCGGCCGCGCTCGCGCGGGTTACGATAGCGAAGCGTTGTATCTGGCGCTCGACATCGTCTTGCCCAAGGGCGAAGCCATCGCCCCACAGGACGGCATCGAATGGTCGTTCCAGAGTAACGACGAACGGCAACCCACGCCGATCTTCGTGCTCTGGGGGAGCGCCGATGGCAGCCTCAACAGCCTGACAGCCATGGGCGCCAGCGCCGATCAGGCCACCAAGCTGCGTGAGGCCACCCGCTACGCGCTGGCCACCTCCGCGACCGGCTGGACCTGCGAGTGGCGCGTTCCCTGGGGCGCCCTGGGGGTCACCGCGGCCACCCCGCCCGCAGCCTGGGCCATGAATATCGGCGTGCGCTCCAGCGTCCACGACTGTTGGCTGGTCTGGGCGCCCACCGGCGGCCGCATCTGTAACGTGCAGGACGCCGGCGAGCTGCGCCTGGCGAAATGACGGGCCCGTCTACTCCACGCCCCACTTCACCGCCAGGTAAGCCCGCACGCGCTCCTGCTCGGTCGGGCTCAGCACCCGGCTGTAGACCATGATCTCGCCGATCGGACCGGTGAAGAAGGTCTGGGGGTTGGGCGAGAAGCAGCCCACGCGCACGACCTTGGCCCAGCGCTCGGTGAAGCCATGCACGGTCTGGCGCGGCCCGCCGGTCTCCAGGCCCGGTACCGTCGCCGCGATGCCGACCAGGTAGTCGAACTCTTTGCCATCGCTGGCGGTGAAAATGCGCGGGTCATGGTTGAGTTCCGCACTCGCCACCGGGTTGCTGATGACGGCAAAGACCATACCGGTCAACTTCTGATCGGAGAGATCGGGCAGTTCGAACCGGGTCAACCGTTTCTCGTCGAAGCGCAGCGCCGGACGACCATTCAGGCCCGTCGCCTCGAACTGCGGTCTGAACGCCGCCGTGTCCTGGCGCGCGTCGCGGCCCTTGCCACTCTTGTCTTTCCAGACCGCGACATTGCCCGCCTCGTCCTGCTGCACGGTAGCGGCATCGGCGGCATCCAGCCATACCTCCAGCCCCTCCGTCGGCACGCCGGCAGCCCGCATCTCGGCGGGAAAGACGAGCAGGCCCGCATTGCCAACCTGATAGGTGGCGCCGCCGGTGCCGCGCCAGACCACCCAGGCGTCGGGGGTCGTCTTCTTGACCCCCAGGTTGAAGAACAGGGCAGGGGCGGTGGCAGGAGTGAAGCCGCAGGCGGCGAAGGGGATACGCCATTCGCAGGTCCATTCTCCGGCGCCCATCTTGGCCTTGTACGTCACCCCTTTCTCCAGACTGGCGATGGTCCCGGGACTCGCGCCGCCGTAGTCCTCGCTGCTGAACTTGCCATCCGGGAAGCCGTAGAGGGTCAGGATGGCCCCCGCTTTCTTCGCGAAACCATCCTGGAAGGCGATCTCGACGCCATCATCGCGCCCCCATGTATGGGTTGAGGGCAGCAGGCCCGCGGCGTTGCCGACCGGGTGCCGCAGGGCGATGTAAAGCGCCTCGGCGTCGTAGCCTATCCAGGCCTGGCTGGGCGGCGCCGTGGTCGGCGTGGCGTCGTAGGATTCCTTCAGGACCAAGGTGCGCGCCGGGTCGCTGAGCGGCCAATCGCCCAGCGCCCCATCGACGACGGGGGCCGCGTCGAGACGGCTGGCCATGGCGATGGCCCGCGGCCGACCGCCGCTGGCCACCGTGCCGACCTTGGGATACTTGTCCGCCGGCCGAGCGCAGGGCCGGTTGGTCGCTTCAGGGAATACCAGCCGACCCTCGCGCTCCAGCGGGGCGACGCCGACGCCGCTCCAGTCGATGGGCTGCTTCGCCTTCTCCAACCGAAAGGCGTCGAGCGTGCCGATCGGACCCGCCGCGGCAGAACGCACAACGGCGAACAAGGGCTGGATGCCTGAGGCCGACTCCAGCGTGGCTACCAACTCGCGAAAGGTGTCCACTCCGCCGGTATAGCGCGGGTAGAACTCGCCAAGCTTCACCCCCGTCGGGCTGCCCAGGCGCAACTCGATCTTGACCTCGTTCTTCTGCAGGGCAAGCACGCCGCGATACTGCTCAAAGCGGAAGTATTCGAACTCGCCGACGGTCTGGCCCTCCTCGCCGCGGAAGACCAGGAAGACGTCGTGCGTCCCCGTGGCCTCGGCGCTGACCGCGCCCGTCGCCGCCGCGTAGATCTGGATACGGCCGCCACGCGCCCGGTCGGTCTGCGGCAGTTCGACCTGCCCGACCAGCGGTCCGTCAACCTGGTCCAGGCGGACCTCCAGACGCCGCGCCTTCTCCTGGTCGTTGCCGTAGATGGCCCGGAAACGCCCATAGCCCTCGCCCAACGGCACCTGGTTGAAACGGATCCAGGCGCCGTCGCGGACCCCATGGATGAAGGTCCACTGCGTGCGCACCTTCTCCTGAGCGCCGTCGTTGTGGATGGCCTCCAGCACCAGCGGGTCGGTCGCCTTCTGGTGACGCGGGTTGGCGCGCGCTGCCTTGTCCGTGTTCAGCTCCTTCCTCGCGCTGGCGAACTGCAAGATGGCCGACTGCCAGCCGACGCCAAAGTCGACCTCGCCCAGGCCGATCCAGGCGCCATCCTGCAGGCCGCTGATGCCGGTTGCGGACGTCGTCAGCCCGGGAGCCGTGGCGCTGCACGCCTCGGCCTCGATGATGCGGCGCTCCAGTTGCGGCCAGACCGGCCGCGACGGCGGACTCCCGAAGTCGTGCCCGAAGCGGAACGGCTTGCCGCCGGGAAAGTCCGCTGGCTTCAGTTCGGCGCAGGTGCGCTCGAACTCGCCATGGAAGAGGTTGTCACGCTCGTGGACGTCGACGCACATGGTGTTGTACCAGAGACCGCGCTGCAGCGACCCCGGCGCGGCCCAGAGCAGATTGTCGTGCAGGTCAACGTCGCAGGAGCCCGCGTCGAGGTAGACGATGCCGAGCGCATTCCAGCGCATGGCAGCCAGGTCGTAGCAGTCGTGCATGACGTTGTAGACGATCTGCGTGTTCAGTCCGTCGAGCGTGCCACCGCTGGTGTAGTAGCCCGTGAGAAAACCGGCATCCTTGGTCTGTAACATGCCATTGTAGAGATGGTTGTGGGCGAACAGCGTCGCCATGTAGTCCATCGGGCCACGGTTGCGCGAGGCGGAGCTGGTGCCGTTGCCGTAGACGTTGAAGAAGTGCCGTCCGGCGTTGCGCATGGTGTTGTAGGTGATCACATGGCCGCCGACCAGGAAGTTCTCGTAGTCCGGGAAATCGGAGACCGCATCGGTGATGGCATTGAGGTAGTGGCTGGTGTAGCTGACCTCGTCAATCAGGCAGTTGTGGAGGGCGTGGTGGTAGCCGCGCAGGTAGAAGCCGGCCCCGGCGCTGATGCGGATGCTGCTATTGAGGAAGGCGTTATCGTGGCCGCTGACGAAGATGCCGGTCTCGCCGGACTTGATGGTGTCGCGGCCGGTCTCGATCTGGCCAATGTCGTAGTGCCGGGTGTAGTGCGAAACGTAGGAGATGTCGCAGCCGTCAACCACGCAGAAGGCTGACCCCTCCAGCCGCAGCGAGGCGGCACGCACCGTCAACCCCTCCAGCCGGATGTGCTCCCGACCACTCAGATCGAAGGCGAGCTGGCGCGCCTTGGCCTCGACGGTGACGGGTTGCTTGCCGTCCTTGGGAATCAGGTACAGCGTGTTGTCCTGCCAATGCCATTCGCCGGGCTGATCCAGCGCATTCATGTGCCCGACCAGCATGCCACGGCCCTCCTCGGGCTTGTAGCCGCCGCCGTAGGCCGAGCCGAACCACCAGGTGCGGGTGCGGTCGCCCACCGTGATCTCGCCGGACTTCGAACTCTCGACCACGCCGGTCTGCGCCGCCCAGCCCTCGTAATGCACGCCGTAGTAGCAGGCGCCCTTCCAATAGTCGTCCGGCACGCCCTCGAGCAACTTGCCCGTGATGCGCCCGGGCGCAGCCTTGGCGTCCGGGATCGACAGCTCGGCAAAGGTCGGCCACAAGGGGCTGAGATCGGACACGTACATGCCCAGCCCCGCGTCCGCGGTGTTTGGATGCCGCGCCTCGATCAGCACCTGGTCGTCGACGAAAACCTGGTTTCGCCCCAGTCCCAGGGTCCAGCCCATGGGCGCCTTCCAGATGCCCTTGGCCGCATCATGCAGGGCCCAGCCGCCGACCGGCTCGCAGCCACTGATCACGGGCTTCTCCTTGGCGCCGGGCTTGACCGTGATCGGCCGCTCGGCCGTGCCGCTACGTGGGAAAACGACCGTCTCGCGGTAGACCCCGGTGCGCAACAGCACGCTATCCCCCGGCTGGGCCTTATCCACCGCGGCCTGGACCGTGCGCAAGGCCTTCCCATCGGCCGGCCCGGAGCCGTCGTTGGCGTCATTGCCCCTAGGGGAAACGTAGTAGTCCACGGCCCTCGACCCTCCGCCCAGCATGGCCACCACCGCCGTGGCACGGAGAACTCTCTGGATGCCGATTGTGAACATCTAACCCATCTCCTTCGCCTGCGAAGCCAACGATGCGTCCTCCAAGGTAGCGCCACCACCACCCGCCAGCAACAGCCGCCGAAACCGGCCAGGGCTGTTTCAAGAAACCCGGCTGGGCGGCGCAAACCCCCGTGGTCTGCATGCCGTATCGGGTTGCGCGAGAACATAGGCCGTCAGGCATGGCACAGGCGCCAAGCCAAAGCGGTGTCGCGGTCGCCGCCGGCGACCTTGCCACGCGCACTCCACCTGGCCGACGCGCGATATGGACTGCGTGCGGCAGAGGGCCGCGGACGCGGCCCGTCGACGCCGCTTTCACTGTCGGCGGTACGACGGCGGTCATTCCTTGATACAGCCGCTGAAACGGGCCGATACGCCTCTCGAGACGAGTTCTCACTAGCGTCCGTCGGCACTAGATTAGTCGGTGGGGCCCGACGGATCGTGGCCAGTTGAAGCTAAGGATGGAGAAGATACCGTGAGCCGAGCCGTGTGTTTCGAGCCGGTTGCCGGAGCGTCCGGCGATATGCTTCTGGCCGCGCTGTGCGATCTCGGCGCCGACCCCGCCGCCCTGGTGCGCAGCCTGCGCGCGGCCGGACTCGCCGACGTGGAGGTACGCTTCGAGCGCCGCACCTGTCGGCATGGCCTGGTCTGCGGCTATGTCGAGGTGCTCGACGGCGGCCACCAGGCCGATGAGGGACGCCCGGACCCGGCGAAAAACGGCCCCCCCGAGACCGCGGGGCAGAAGCGAGAGCACAAGCACGAGCAAGACCATGAGCCCAAGCACGAGCACAAGCACGGTCATGAGCATGGCCACGAGCACGAGCACGAGCACAAGCACGAGCATGGCCATGAGCACGAGGCAGCTTCGCGCCCTCGTCTCCCGCCTCTTGATTCTTCTGCCGGGCACGGGCAGCGTGGCTTGGGAGAGATTCTGGCCATCATCGACCGTCTCGACGCGCCGGTTCGGGCCCGCGAGCGGGCTGCCCGTATCTTCCGGCGCCTGGGTGAGGTGGAGGCGGCCGTGCATGGCGTCCCGGTCGAGCAGATCCACTTCCACGAAGTCGGCGCGCTGGATTCGATCACCGACATCGTCGGCATCTGCCTGGCGCTTGAGCAGCTTGGCGTCGAGCGGGTGTACTGCTCGGCCTTGACCATCGGCCAGGGCACCATCCGCTGCGCCCACGGCACCATGCCCAACCCGGCACCCGCCACGGCGCTGCTGCTGGAAGGCGCCACCGTCATCCGCCTCCCCATCAGCGCCGAACTCACCACCCCGACCGCCGCCGCGGTGCTGACCACGCTGAGCGCAGGCTCCTGGGACAACCTGCCCATGCGCGTGCTGAAAACCGCCTCCGGCCATGGCCGTAAGGAGTTCGCTGCCCTGCCCAATATCGTGCGCGCCTACCTGGTCGAGGTCGACGACGCGCCGCCCTTGGGGCACGACACGGTAACCGTCAGCGAATGCGACCTCGACGACCAGACCGGCGAAGTCATGGGCGCCCTCAGCGAGGAACTGCTCAAGGCCGGGGCCCTCGACGTCAGCCTGACCGCGGTGCAGATGAAGAAGAACCGCCCGGGCACACGCCTGACCGTGCTCAGCCGACCCGCCGACGCCAGCCGCCTGGCGCAGTTGATCCTGAGCCGGTCCTCCAGCATCGGCCTGCGCACCTGGCCCGCTACACGCTGCGTCCTGGCCCGTGGCAAGGCCCGCGTCGACACGCCCTGGGGTCAGGTCGAGTGCAAGCGCATCGAACGTCCCGACGGGATCGAGCTAACGCCGGAATTCGAGTCGGCCCGCCAGATTGCGGAGTCCGCCGGGATGCCCGTACGACACGTCCTCGACGCGGCCCGCCGCTGGGAACCCCGGAGTCCTTGACCCCAAGACCAGGCCCGCCGCGACCGCACTTTTCCCCGCCGGGCTGCCCGCCACTGTCGCGGCTCGGTGGTATATTCGACCGCGGTTGGACGCCGACAGCCCGGTCCCGGCTCAGATTCTGTCGCGGAGCACGGAAGGGCGATGCAAGCCCGGGAGTTGCCTTGGTGGACTATAACGCAATGATCGTCGGCGCCGTGGCGGATGACCCGTTCGCCATCGATGTGGCCCGCTTCATGGGCCAGCAGGCGGACATCTCCGACCTGATCTCGTACAAGAGCTTCCTCAATACCGAGTTCTGCCCACGCTTTATCAGCGACGAAAAGGACCTTGACCACATCGGCCAGGCCCTGCGCGACCAGACCGTCGTGGTCATCTCTACCTGCTGCGGCGACCACACCCGCAACGCCCGAGCCATGCGTAACTGCCTGATTGCCCGCGCCGCCAAGGACAATGGCGCCGCCCGCGTCGTGTTGGTGGAAACCGACCTGTTCTACAGCGCCCAGGACCGCGGCCCCCAGGAAAGCCATGGCGATCCCGCCCTCGCCCGCAGCCGCGCCGACCGTAAAAAGTTCGACGGCCAGCCCTTCAGCAGTCGCCTCTATGCCCAGTTGCTGCGGACCAGTGGCGTGGACTGGGTCATGACCGTCCACAATCACTCGGTCTCGGTGCAGAAAATCTTCGCCCAGGAGTTCGCTGGATCATTCCTCAACCTGAAGCCGACTGACCTCTACGTTGACTACCTGACCCGGCACGCCATCATGGAACCACGCGCCGACGATCAGGGCTTTGTGGTCTGCGCCCCGGACCACGGCGCCACGCCCTTTGTGCAGGAAGTCTACGACCGCCTGAAGGCGCACTCGGAGCACCTGCTCATCGGCTTTCGGCCGGCGCTGTTGCTGATGGACAAGGAACGCAGCGGTGAGCGCAAGGTCGACATCCGAGCTCGAGCCGACTCCCCCACCCGCCTCGAGGACCTCACCGGCCGCGACGTGGTCGTGGTCGACGATATGGTCCGCACCGGCAGTACCATCGCCGGGTGCTGCCGCTGCCTCAAAGCGGCCCACGCCCGCCGCGTCATCTTTATGGTCACTCACTTTCACTCGTCTCCGGAAGTGAAAGAGAACCTCAACGACCCCGCCATCGACGAGATCGTTACCACCAACGCACTGCCCGCGGTTCTGAACCGTGACATGCAGGGCCGTCTGCGCCGTAAGATGTTGGTGCTGAAGATTGAAAAGTGGATCGCCGATACCTTGCGATGCAAGGTGTTCTGCGAGTGTTCGGCGAAGTACCACCCGCCCTACACGGTCGACGTCTCCAGCAAGAACCCGCTCTGGAGCCCCATGCGCGACCTGCGTGGGTGAAGGCTTCCCGGCGGGCCTCAGCCAAGCTGGGCGGCCATCACCTGGATGAAGGCGGCGGTCATGCCGCGGGCCGAGTCCGCGGGCGCTAGCCCCCGCAGCCGCTCCAGGTCGAGCGTCACGAGGCTAGGACGGTCAGGCTTCGCCTGCAGGTACAGCGCCAGCGCCCCGTGCGCGACCGCGGCGCCGTCGGGAAGAGCCAGACCCTCGGCGGACTCGTAAGCCGCAACCACCATCTCGTCCGCACTCCCGTCATCCAGCCGCCGCGCGGCGAACTCGAGGGCCTCGCGTACATCCTGCTCGCCATACAACACCATGTGCGGCCCGCCGAAACCGAATTCGATGGCCGCCAGATTGCCCGCCGTATTGGCGTAGCCATGCGGGAAGATCAGCGGGCTGGCAAAGCGTGGGCCCTTCCGCAAGAGCTGCTCCGTAAAGCGGTAGCCCGAGAGCGTAGCGCCGTAGCGGCTGATGGTGCAGACCCCCGACCGGGCCCTGAGCGTCCCCCCGGCCGCCGCCGCCGCGCCCCTCCCCATCGCCAGGGACGCCGCCGCCAGACAGAAGGCGCTCGCCGGATCCAGATACCCTTTCACCGAGCTCAGATAATCCTTGGCGCTGAAACCTGCCAGCGCGGCATTGTCCGCCGGCTCCCAACGCCACGCCCGCGCCAGCTCGAAGAAGCCGACCCCGCTGCCGACGCCGCCGGGCAGGACCCAACCGATGCCTGTAACCTGAAGCGCTGCCGTCGCCACCGTGTTGAACTCCCCTCAGGACGCGGCCAGAAGGACCACGCTGCTGTTGTTGCCGCCGATGCCGGCTGAGTTGGTGATCGCCACCTTGACCCGCCGCACCCGAGCCGTACCGCGAACGCAGTCCACCGGACACTCTGGGTCGGGCGTCACATGGTTAATGGTGGGCGGAATGATCCCGTGCCGGATGACTTGCAGGGTGACGATCGCCTCCGCCAGCCCCGCGGCCCCCATCAGGTGCCCAAACTGCGACTTGTGCGCCGCTACGGTCATGCTGGCCAAACGCTCGCCGAAGAGGTTGCGGCAGGCCGCGGCTTCGCTGACGTCGTTCGCCTTGGTGCTGGTGGCGTGAGCGCAGATATGCTCCACCGCGCTCGGAGCCAGCCCCGCATCGGCCAAGGCCGCAGCCATGGCCCGCTGGGAGCCTTCAGCTTCCTTGGGCGGCGCGGTCATGTGGAAGGCGTTGTTGTTGGTGGCCACCCCCGCCAGCCAGCCCAGCGCCGGCGCCGTGGCCACCGCCGCGCCTTCGATCAGCATCGCCGCCGCGCCCTCGCTGAAGACGGTCCCCGAACGATTCAGGTCGAAGGGCCGCATGCAGTCGGTGGTGATCGTGTGCAGATTGGTCAGGCCGCACCAGCAAAACTCCGTCAGCAGATCGTAGCCGATGGCGAGAACGCGGTCGGCACGACCGCTGCGCACCAGGTCCGCCGCCAGCGCCAGGGCGGCGGCGCCAGAGGCGCACGAGAGACTGAGCTGCGCCCGCGGACCCCCACAGCCGAGAAACTCGGCCATCTGCGCCAAGAAGTGGTCGAAGCGCCCAAACGTCGCCGCATCCATGGAGCCGACGTCGAGCCGCTCGCGCCAGCACCACTCGAGCGACTCCATCGGACCAAAATTGGTGGCCAGTACCAGCCCCAGACGCGGGTCCGCGACGCCTGGCCGCCGACCGGCTTGCCGGAGCGCCTCGCCGCCCGCGCTCTTGACCAACGCCCCCGCCAGATCGTCGTCAGGAAACTCCGCCCGCAGCCGCTCCTCCACCGCCGCCGGAATCTGGCCGCCGTTCTTCTGGGGATAGGGCTCGGCCGGAAAGCGGTCCAGCGGCCGAATGCCGCACTCGCCGACGCACATGCGCCGGTAGACCTCGTCCACCCCCGCCCCGAGGCAGCAGACCAGGCCGGAACCCATCACGGCAATGCGATCTTGATTCATGTTCACCCTCTGCACCTCTAACGCCGCTAGGCGCTGAACTATTGGGCGCCTGCCAGGCCCTCGGCTCTGGAGCCGGCGGTCCGCACCGGCTCAGCCGGGGCTTCCGCCGTATCTGGGGTCCTGCAGCTGCAGATACCGCGAACCAGGCCCCGGCGGGTCCTTGGCATCGCGGGCTCCAGGGTTAGACGCGGTTCCATTCCGCTTCGCCCGGAACGCGGCGAACCGCCTGGAGGCCGGCGGTCTCCGCCGTATCCCCTGCCGCCGCGTCTGGCTCAAGATACCGCGAACCCGGCCCCGGCGGGTCCTTGGTATCGCGGGCTCCAGGGTTAGACGCGGTTCCATTCCGCTTCGCCCGGAACGCGGCGAACCGCCTGGAGGCCGGCGGTCTCCGCCGTATCCCCTGCCGCCGCGTCTGGCTCA
>CAIZKT010000191.1:0-7715 GCA_903933565.1 uncultured Victivallales bacterium
TCCCGGACCCGCGCGATCTCCGCCAGTACGAGGTCTTCCAGGAACGACTCGAACGTTAGCTACTCGTCGTCGCTCAGCAGTACAGGCGACAGATGGCGGACATGGGCTGCAGGAGCATCCGTGCAGTTCGCCCGGCGGACCGGGCGAGACCATTCCGTTGTCCCTCGGCATCTGAGAATCCTCAATCTGCCCGCTGAAGTCATCAGCTTCTTGGATGAGAACCGGATGCCCGAGGCGCGCCGCCAGCTCACTGCCAGACGACGGGGTGTTTTGGCGCCCCTGCCCGAGCCAAAGGCGTTGCGTCTGTTCCGGCAGCAGGCGACCTCACTCACGCGAGACGAATGCTGTTGACGCAATATAATGCGTCACCTATATTCAGAGCATGGACGCATTGAAACAGGCACGAGACCGGCAGGGCGTTTCGCAACGCCGTCTGGCGCAACGGGCGGGCGTGAGCTTCCGTGCCTTGCAGATGATCGAGACGGGTCAGACGGATCCACGACTCTCGAGTTTGGTCAAGATCTCCTTCGCGTTGGGGATTCCCGGTCCTGCCATTCCGATGGAGCTGGGGCGGGTGATTTCGGAGAATCCTGATTCGGCTATCAGTGTCTCCAGGAGGATTTGTGCGGAGGGCGGTGCCGGCTGGAAGCTCTGGTTGTTCGAGTTTGTGGATGCCTTCCGCCGGTGTCCTTGTGAGAGTCTTGTTGCATCCCCACCCGTCCCGGAAGCCGGCGACAGAATCCGCTCTCTCATCGCGTCGACGGTCGAGACGCTGTGCGGGGAGCAGAACGTACCCGTGCCTTGGTGGTGCGACGGCATCGGGCCTCTGGCGATGCCGTGGTTCGTGTCCGACGTCGAGAATCTGAAGGCGTCGGCATTGGTGGAATCACCGGCCCAGTTCCGGAAGCGGAACATCTTCGTACTTGGCAGCTTCCTGGCGAGGGCATGACCGTGCTGACCATTGACCGCATCCGCGAGCTGTTCGCGGCCCTTGACGAGGAGTTGGCCAAACAGGGAGTGATCGGCGAAGTCGGCATCTGCGGCGGAGCCGTGATGTGTCTTGTCTTCCAGGCCCGACGGGCCACGAAGGATGTCGATGCCATCTTCGAACCCACGCAGGCAATCCGAGCTGCTGCCAAGGCCGTGGCAGCCCGCCTGAACGTACCCGAGGACTGGCTCAATGACGCAGCAAAGGCCTTCTTCCATGTCGACCCACCACGCGAGGATGTCCTCAATCTCCCCAACCTGCGTGCCTGGGCTCCGACAGCCGAGTATATGCTCGCCATGAAGTGTATCTCCGCCCGGTTCGACAGTGGCGACCAGGACGACACCAGGTTCCTGATCGAGTACCTGCAACTGAAGTCGCCGGCCGAAGTCTTCCAGATCATCGAGCCCTACTACCCAAGACGTCTGATTCCGCCCAAGACGCAGTTTCTCGTTGAGGAGATCCTCCCACAGTCGGGGGACGAGTGACAGCATGCCTGCACCGGAGATCGACAGGGAGAAGCTGCGGGCCTTTGTTCACAAGCTGCGCAAAGGCGATCACCTGCTGTTGCTGGATCGGGCAATCATCGTTGACTGCGACCGGTTGCTCGGTCTCTGCGTCAAGCACACCGCAGAAGGCAAGCACGCCGAGGCTGCCGCTGCCTTCGAAAAGGAGCAGAGACGGGGTTGCGTAGGGCGGAGGGGGCGCATCGGAAGATCGACGCAACCGGAAGAGAAAGGACTCCCGGAAGGGCGTTTCTTCTGGAGTCCTATATGGGTTGGTGGGGTCCGCTGCCTAACGCAGAACGAACCGCCGGTTCGCGGGGGAGTAAGGTATGGGGTGGCTGACGGGATTTGAACCCGCGACCTTCTGGGCCACAGCCAGACGCTCTAACCAACTGAGCTACAGCCACCATATTGCCCCGCAAGACGGCAGAAATATGCCGCGCCGGCGCGGAATATCAAGCCTGAGCATTTTCCTCCCAGGGCTGTTTCAAGAAAGAGCCCCCGTCAGATTCTGACAGGCGCCTGCCCTGGCCCCGCGTGCCTCCCTGGAGCCCGCGATGCCCAGCCCAGCGACTACGCTCAGGGCCTTCGGCCGCTGCAGCCCAAAGAGTCCGGGCGCCGCCCGAACTCAGTCCCAGACCGCACCGGCCGACAGGCCAAGCTTTGGACTGCTGTGGCTTGACACAGCTTTGCGCCCCCACCGCTTAGCTTGACGCCGATGCGGCAGCGCCGGGGCGGACCGACGGCTCCAGTGTGCCTACTACCAGGAAGAAGAAACAGCCCTGTCTTGCTGGCCGCCGCGCTTGCCATCGGGAGTCCTGGCGCCTATGGTTGCTCCACGGTAGGCGCGAGACGCCCGACCGGCCCGAGGGTGGATGACATTGAAAGGGCTTTCCATGAGCGGCATTCCGGTCCTGACCGCCCGCGGCAGCGGCATCGCTGCCGCCTGGGAGAATGCGCTGGTCGAACTGCACCGCGGCGGCTGTCGCTTGCAGACCCAGTACGACAAGCCTACCGACCCGCCCAGCATTGATGCCACCATGCTCGTCACCATCGAGGAGCCGCTCTCGGAACCGATGATCCACCGGGACTTCCCGGGTGGCATCGAAGACCTCCAGGAGTATGTCATGGAGGTGGTCGAGGGCATCAAGAACCACTTGGTCCGCGATCCCCATGACCCCACCGACACACGCTGGGAATACACCTACAACGAACGCCTCTTCGCCTACCGCGTCCCGGGCCTGAACACGGTCTTTGACCAGATCGAAATGGTGGTCCGCAAACTCGCGGAAACCCCCCACACCCGGCGCGCTCAGGCCGTCACCTGGAAGGTCTGGGAGGACAACGAGTGCTACGACCCGGCCTGCCTGCAGAGCCTCTGGTGCCGACTCACCGAAGGCGAGCACGGCCTCATCCTCAATACCAACGTCCGCTTTCGCTCCAACGACGCCTACAAGGCCGCCTTCATGAACATGTTCGCCCTGGTGCAGTTGCAGAAGCACATCGCCGACCGCATCGCACGGCTCAGCGGCAGGCCGGTGCAGGTCGGACGCTACGTCCACCTGGCCGACAGCTTCCACATCTACGGCGCCTACTTCCGCGAGTTCAACGAACGCTTCCTGCCCAACCTCTCCCGCCGCTCTTTCGCCGAGCGCGTTTTCAACTATGCCGACGTGAAGGACATCATGGAGGAGGCCAGGCCAGGCATCCTGGCCAAGGTCGCCAAGATGGGAAAACCCTGAGAAGCCACAGACTCTATGACGTTGACCGATCTGACTCTGCCGATGCGGCCTGCCGAACCCCAGTGGGACGAACCGGGACAGGCCCCGCACAGCGTTCCCGTGCTGCACACCCGTACCTGGCACATCGCGGCCACGCCCGCACCCTACCAGGCCCGCGTTCACTTCTTTACCTTCTGGGGCATGGCAGGCACCTACATCGACTTCCCCGGCCATATCGTTGAAACCGACGACGGGCAGGACGCGGCGAGCGTCGCGGCCGCGAAGCTGTTCCGCGTCGACGCGGCCATCGTCCGCCTCGACCGGGCCGCTCTGCCCGGACCCGTCAGCGCCCTCGACCTTCAGGCCGGGTGCGCCTTGCAGCAGCCGACCCCCGGGTTAGTCATCAACGCCCTCGGGTCGCACCGCTTCGACGACATCCCCGAGCGCAGCGTGTACCTCTCCCGTGATGCCGTACAGTGGATTGTAGACCGCGGCACCCGCCTCCTCGTGGCGGATATCTACGAGAGCAATGCCGACCCGCAGGACGTCTTTCGGACCCTCTTTCAGGCCGGCATCGCGGTAGTATGCTACCCGGCGGCACTCGGCGCCCTGACCTCCGGCCGCGCCCGCCTCACCGCGCTGCCCCTGCGGATTCCGGGGGCGACGCAATTACCCTGCCGTCTCCTGGCTGAGGAGGAACCGCAGGACGCCGCACCGACGTGAGGAACCCCGCTCATGGCCTCGTTGAAATCGGCGGCTCGGCCTGAGTCCGCCGAGAACTTTCGACCTGTGCAATAAGGGAGCCCGTCTGGAGCGCTGAAGGCGCGCTAAGATACCAGCCTAGGGCAACGCCCTGGGAATAGGATGGTTATGGGTTTGAGCCCTGTAGGGGCGAGCTATCTGCCCTGCGTTCGCGTTGACGTCGCATAGACCGCGCCTTCAGGGCTCAATCTATGGTGTGAACCGGTACCCAGGGCGTTGTCCTGGGCGCCCAAAGCGCCCCTTTGGGGCTGAATACCTCGGCCCATCCTTAGTGCATAGGTCGAAAACTCTTGCCGAACCTACACTCTGAGCTAACGGCACTCCAGCAACGCTCTGCAAGGCACCCCATGGACAACCTGACCAGAGAACAGATTGAGTCGGTGTTGAATGGCCTCGGCCTCGGCGAGGGCGATATCGTGCTCCTGCACAGCTCCCTGGCCAGCCTCGGCCAGGTCGACGGCGGCACCGAGACCGTGATCCAGGCCTTCCTCAACCTCATCGGCCGAAAAGGCACCCTGGTCGTGCCCACCTTCGGCGCCCTCGGCGCGATCACCGAGACCCTCAAGAAGCGCCCCGATGCCGTCCACAGCCTCCACCCCAAAGCCAGCGTCGCCGCCGTCGGCGCTGCCGCCGAGACCATCTGCCAAGACCACTGGAAGGCCGAGACCGCGCATGGCCTCGATACACCCTACCAGCGGATCGCCGACCTGGGAGGCTATGTCTGTCTGCTCGGCGTCGACCAAGACCGCAATACCACCCTCCATACGGTCGAAGAACGGCTGCGGCTCCCCTACCTCTCCACCACCGCCGAGGTCACCTTCAAGACGCCCCAGGGCCCCGTCACCCGCAGTTGGTCACTCTTCCCCGGACCCCATCGCGATTTCTGCCAACTCGACCGCCCCCTGCGCGACGCCGGCATCGTCAGGATCGCGCAGCTCGGCTCCGCCGTCGTGCGGCTGATGAAGAGCGCCGACCTGATCGAGTTCTGCCTGAGCCTGGGACGCCGCCGCCCGGACTTCGTGCTCTGCGACAACCCCGCCTGCGCCGACTGCGTCGCCCAGCGCGCCGCCCTGCGTCGGGCACGCTACGCGACCGCCTCATTCCGGGTCGCCGCCGCCGCCTCCCTGGCCGGACGCTACGCCGAAGAGATGGCCGACGCCTGCCAGGCAACTGGTATCACCCGACTCGAACTCGACCAACTCCGCGGCCTGCCGCTGGCCCTGCTTCCCAGCGCCGCGCTGGCCCAGGCCGTCGCCTCGCTGCGCGCTCGACATATCGAGGTCTCCGCCCTCCGTCTCAGCGGCGTCGGGGATGCCTTCACCCGCTTGCTTGACGCCGCCGCTGACCTCGAGGTCCGCCGCCTCGTTATGCCCCTCTCCGACCGCGCCGCTCACGATACCGACCAGGCGCAGGCTCGCGGCGTTCACCTCTCCTTTGTCAACCGCGCCCTCATGCACGGCGTGGTCAGTGACCTCCTCCTCGCCCTCCGCGCTCGCCACCCTCAGGCCAGCTTCACCTTCAGCCCCGCGGACTTCGCGCTGGTCGGCGAAAAGCCCTTCCTTACCAGCTACCGCAACCGCCTGCGCCGTTTCATCGATCAAGTCGATCTCGAAGACGGTCTCTTTGACGGCACCCCCACAGAACTCACCCGCGGCAACGGCGAGATCAAAGAGATTGTCTCCATCCTCTCCGCCTGCAGCTTCAGCGGCTGGCTCGTTCTTGGCCCCCGTAACCGCGCCGCGGGTGGCCTGCCAGCGGCCGTGGCCGCCTTCGATCGCCTGCTCGATACCCTCTGACCTTCTGACTACCCGGAGAACCCGCATGATCGTCGGCATCGGCACGGATGTCATCGAGACCGAACGCATGCGCAACGCCATCGTCCGCTATGGCGACCGCTTCCTCTCCCATGTCTTTACCCCTACGGAAATCGCGGACGCTCCCACCGGCCCGGCGCGGGACGGCTATTTCGCCGCCCGCTGGGCCGTCAAAGAAGCCGTCTCAAAGGCACTTGGCACCGGCATCGGCGCCGAGTGCGCCTGGACCGACATCACCGTGCGCCGAGGACCTGCCGGCGAACCCCTGGTCGACCTGACCGGCTCCGCCCACTCCAGTGCCCGCCGCCGCGGTATCGATCGGATCCATGTCAGCCTCTCGCATGAGCGTAACCTCGCCGCCGCCATGGTCGTGGCCGAACACCTGCCGCCAACCGCCTCTGCCACCCACGCACCGACCGGACCAGACCCAACTCTATGAGCGTAGTAATTATGGCTAATAAAACATTGACAACATCAACGCTGCGGTGTATATAATCAGACGTGCCAAGTTCTATCGTCACGTATCTTCAGGGAGACCCCGGACGTGATCGTCAGCGTCATCAGTGTCGGCAATGAACTCCTCAATGGCGACACGCTCAATACCAACCTCGCCTACCTCGGCGAACGCCTCGCCAACGCCGGGGTGCCCCTGCATCGCGAGCTCTGCGTGCCCGATGACTGCGAGGCCATCCGGGAGGCCCTCCTGCGGGCCCTCGCCGACAGCGCTGCCGTCATCACCATCGGCGGTCTTGGCCCTACCTGCGACGACCTCACCCGTACCGTCGTCGCCCAAACCCTGGGACTGGCGCTCCGTGAAGACGAGGTCGTCGCCACCGACATCCGCGCCTTCCTCGCACGCCGCGCGGTGACGATTCCCGCCGAGGCCATCCGCCTACAGTCGCTGGTCCCTGAGTCCGCCCTGGTGCTGGCCAACCCCAATGGCACCGCTCCGGGCCTCTGGTGTGAGTGTCCTGGCCGCGCCACGGTCATCCTGCTCCCCGGCCCACCCGCCGAATTCCGACCCATGGTCGACGCGGCCGTCTTGCCCCGCTTGCTCCGGGCCTTACCCTCCACCTTCCAACCTTCCCGCGTGGTGCGCGTCGCCGGCCTCGGAGAATCCTACGTCGAGGAATGCGTCAACGCCACGCTCACCGCCGCGCCTGCCTTACAGATTGCCTACTGCGCCAGGCCGGGGTGCGTTACCGTTCGCCTCACCGACCCGCAGCATCGAGCCGACCTGCTGGCCGCCGCGGAGACAAAGCTCCGCCAGGCCTTCGCCGAACTCGCCTTGCCGGCCGATTGCCTTACCCCCGCCGACCATGTCGCCCGCCTCCTCCAAGCCCGCGGCCTTCACCTCGCTACTGCCGAGTCCTGCACCGGTGGCCTCGTCGCCGCCGCCGCCACCGACATCCCCGGCTCGTCGGCCTGGTTTGACGGGGCCTTGGTCACCTACTCCAACCCGTGGAAGCACTCCCTGCTCGGGGTCCGCCAGCAGACCCTCGAGGCACATGGCGCGGTAAGCGAACCCGTCGTGCGTGAAATGTTGGCCGGCCTCCGCGAGCGCTTCGGAGTCCGTGCCGCAATTGCTGTAAGCGGCATCGCCGGCCCCGCCGGCGGTACCCCCGAGAAACCCGTCGGCACCGTCTACCTTGGGGTTTGCGCTGACACCCTCACGACGGTGACCCGCCTGCACTTCCCCGGCAACCGCCGCACCGTCCGTGAACGCGCCACCGCCATGGCCTTTGTTATGCTGCGGAACGCGCTGCTCCAGCCCCCTGACGTGCCGGGTTCCGCCGCACTTCCCGTAAGCCCCAGCACGCCCGCCCACGCCAGTCCAGTCAGTCCAGTCAGTCCAGTCAGTCCAGTCAGTCCAGTCAGTCCAGTCAGTCCAGTCAGTCCAGTCAGTCCAGTCAGTCCAGTCGGTCCA